>NZ_RZSN01000019.1:0-56406 GCF_003997315.1 Mesorhizobium sp. M1A.F.Ca.IN.020.04.1.1 | reverse complement strand
AAACATCTTGGCTGCCCATCCCCTCGACAAACCAATCGCCAGCAAGATGCGCAGGGCCAACTGGAGCAAAGACTTCTTCTATGAACTCTTTACTCATATGCGATAGCCCTGCCTCGAGGGGGGAGATGGCCGGCAGGCCAGAGGGGGTCGCCGCGCGTGAAGCGCTGACTTCCTCTTTGGCTTTCACATGCGCTGCACTGGCTGAGAGGACCCCCCTCTGTCGCCTTCGGCGACATCTCCCCCTCAAAGGGGGAGATCACACAGCTCAGCCCGCCAGGCGGCTCGCCGTCTCGTGCTGGGCGTAGGCTCGGCCGAAGCGGTTGGCCAGAAATGCGTCGAGCGCGATGTCTTCCTGCCGGACGAAACCTTTCGCCGGCAGCGTGCCGTCGGCCAGCATGTCGAGCACGGCGCAGATGCCGGAGGCGGTGGTGATCTGGATGGCGCTGCGAACGAGGTTGCCGACGCGGTGCGAATAGATCTTGTTGGCGTAGGTCTCCTGCAGCAGGCGACCGTTGCGGCGGCCCGAGACGGTGACGAAGACGATGACGACATCCTGCAGCGTCGCCGGCAGGGCGCTCTCGAAAATGTCCTTCAGCACGTCGCGGCGGTGGCGCAGCCCGAGGTCGTTGAGCAGCGCCTTCATGATCGCGGCATGGCCGGGATAGCGGATGGTGCGGTAGTTCAGGGTCCGCACCTTGCCCTTCAGCGTCTCGGCCAGAGTGCCGAGACCGCCGGAGGTATTGAAAGCCTCATAAGTGACGCCGTCGAGCGAGAATTCCTCGCGCTCCTCTAGCGGCGGCACCTCGACCAGCTCGCCCTCGACGATCGCCTCGCATGGCTCGCAATATTCGTTGATGACGCCGTCGGTGCTCCAGGTGAGATTGTAGTTCAACGCATTCGACGGATATTGCGGCAGCGCGCCGACGCGCATGCGCACGCTTTCCAGCGTGTCGAAGCGGCTGGCCAGATCGTTGGCGACGATCGAGATGAAGCCCGGCGCCAGGCCACATTGCGGGATGAAGGCGCTCTTGGCGTCGCGCGCCAGTTCCTTGACGCGCCTAGTGCTGGCGACGTCCTCGGTGAGGTCGAGATAATGCACGCCTGCCTTCGCGGCAGCTTCGGCGATGCGGGTGGTGAGGTGGAAGGGCGCGGCGCTCAGCACGGCGAATTTGCCGGCAAGCGCTGCCTCAAGCGCGCCGGGCAGGGCGATGTCGAGCTCCTTGGTCTCGATGCCGGCCGGCAATTCGGCTGCGGCGAGCTGGGCCGCCGAGCGGTCGACCACCATGACGCGGTAGTCGCCCGTGGTGGTAAGCATTTCAGCGATGGTCGAGCCGATCTTGCCGGCGCCGACGACAACAATGTTTTTCATGACGATACCCCTGCCAGTTTGAATTGGCAGGAATCATCGTAGCTTGCCTGTCGAAAGGAAGCTCGGAATCTGGCAAAATGAAACTCAGCATAGCGCAATTTGCCGAAGGGTTTCGTCGAAATGATCAGTGAAGCTGAACAGGCCCTGCTGACGCTGCTGCGCGCCAACGCGCGCGCCTCCACCGCCGAGCTGGCGAGAAAGCTCGGCGTGTCGCGCACCACGGTGCAGAGCCGGATCGAGCGGCTGGAGCAGCGCGGCATCATCACCGGCTACGGCGTCAGGCTGTCGCCCGACTATGAGCAGGGTCTGGTCAAGGCGCATGTGCTGCTCACCGTCACGCCGAAACTCGCCGACAAGGTGGTACGTAGCCTGGAGGCGATGCCGCCGGTCCGGACGGTGCATTCGGTGAGCGGCAATTTCGACATGATCGTCATCGTCGACGCGCCGTCGATCCGCGATCTCGACGCGCTGCTCGATCAGATCGGGGCAATGGAGGGAGTGGAGCGGACGTCGTCGTCGATTATTTTGTCGACGCGGGTTGATCGGTGAGGGCAGCGAAACTGGTGATCTCCCCCCTTGCGGGGCAGGCCAGAGGGGATCGCCTCGCGTGGAGCGCCAACCTCCATCTGCCGCAGCAGGCCGAGCCCAGTCGGACCGACCCCCCTCTGGCCGCTTTGCGGCCATCTCCCCCTCAGGGGGAGATTGGCGCTACGCCCTCCGTCTCTCCGGCCCGTTGTCCAGCCACTCCAGATCGTCCGGCGACAGGGCGATATCCAGCGCCTTGAGGCTGTCCTCCAGCTCGTCCAGCGTGCGCGGGCCGATCAGGGGAACGGACGGGAAGGGCTGCGCCAGGACATAGGCGAGCGCGACATGGATCGGGCTTTTGCCGAGCCTGCTTGCAAGTTCGATGGCGCGGTCGCGGCGGCCGAAGTTCTTTTCCGAATACCAGACCCGCACCAGCTCTTCATTGTCGGTGCGGTCGCGGCCAGCGCGGTCGGTGAAGAAGCCGCGGCCCTGGCTCGACCAGGCGAAGTTGGGCATCTGCCGCGCCGTCAGCCAAGCTTTCCAATCGTCGGTGGAAGAGGTGATGCAGCCGGCCCAGATCGGCTCCAGCATCTCGGCCAGCGAAAAATTGTTGGAAAGCGCGCCGGGCTTCTGCTTGCCGGTGCGTTCGGCATAGGCGATCGCCGCGTCCATACGCTCCATCGTCCAATTGGAGCCGCCGAACAGGCCGCGGATGCGGCCGGCCTTGACCTCGCGGTCCATGGCATCGACGAACTCGCCGACCGGCACGTCCGGATTGTCGCGATGCATGAAATAGATGTCGACATGGTCGGTCCGCAGCCGGTCGAGCGACTGGGCAAGCTGCTTGCCGATCACATCGGGATAGCAGAGCGGCGTGTGCGCGCCCTTGGCGATGATGACCGACTGCTGGCGCACGCCGCGATTGCTCAGCCATTGCCCGAGCAGCGTCTCGGTGTAGCCGGCGCCATAGACGAAGCCGGTGTCGAACAGGTTGCCGCCGGCTTCGAAATAAGCGTCGAGCAGGATCGAGCCCGAGGAGAAGGTGCGGAAATCCTCGAAGCCGAGCGCCAGGCGCGAGACGGGCTTCGGCAGGCCCGGAATCGCGCGTTTGCCGATGGCTGTGCCGTTGGCGCCGATCGGCCGGCCGGAGATGGTGTTGACGCGCTTAGCCGGCCTTTCGATCTCGTATTCCAGCCCGACGGCGGCGCGCCATTTGTCGAGAACGCGCAACGTGCCCAGGCTGTCGGTCCAGCCCATGCCCGGCCAGGCGAATTCCTGGCGGCCGGCCAGGATCGCCTCGTCGGCGGCGTCAACCTCGAAGGAATAGAGGTGGCGGGTCTCGTTGACACTGATCACCTCGCGCGTGCCGCCGGACCGGATCACCTCGATCCGGCCCGGTCCGACATCGCGGTTGCCACCGGCGAACCAGAAGTCCGGCACCTCGATTTGGCCGTTGGTGCCGAAAATGCGCAGGACATTGTCCTGGTTAAGCGAGATGCTGCACGAGACCTCGGCGACGATGCCGCCGGGGAAATGGAGCAGCGCCGAGGCCCATTCATCGACGCCGGACTGGCCGAGATGGCCCGCACCGACGACCTTGTCCGGCTCGAGGAAAGGCTTTCCCGCCGCGGCGCCGGCAATCAGCCGCGCCATCGAGACCGGGTAGCCGCCGACGTCGAGGATGCCGCCGCCGGCCAGCTCGTTGGCGTAGAGCCGGTGCTCCGGCATGAAGCCCGGCATAGGGAAGCCGAAGCTCGACTTGATCATGCGGACCTCGCCGATGGCGCCCGATTTGATCAGCTCGACCAGCTGCAGCGTCTGCGGATGCAGCCGGTACATGAAAGCTTCGCCCAGGAAGGTGCCCGCTTTTCGCGCCGCATGCATCATGGCGTCGGCCTCGAAGGCGGTGAGCGCCAGCGGCTTTTCGCACAGCACATGCTTGCCGGCCTCTGCCGCCTTGATCGCCCATTCGGCATGGCCTGGATGCGGGATCGAAATATAGACCGCATCGACGTCCTCGTCGGCAAGCAGCGCGTCATAGCCGTCAAGGATGCGCGCGCCCGGAAACGTCTCGGCAAGGCCCGGCTTGCCGGGATTGCGAGCGCCGAGCGCGACCAGCTCGCCGGTGCGCGACTGTGCCAGGCCGCCGGCAAAGGATTTGGCGATGCTGCCGGGTCCGAGAATGCCCCAGCGAATTTTTCCGGATGTCATGTCGAATTCTCCATGCGGTCGCCGCCACGCCTTCGCGATCGGGCAGAAAGGAAAGTCAGCGAATCCTGGCGCCTGTCTTGTCGAAGAGCAGCGAGCGCTCGGCCTTGATCGAGACGGTGAAGTGGTCGCTGCCGGCGCGCTGGCGCCTGGCCTCGCGCTCGATGATCAGCTCCTCCGGCCCGGCATCGGCGTAGACATAGCTGACCGAGCCCAGATGCTCGGCGACGTCGGCCTTCACCGGAATGTCGCAGTCGCCCTCGCCGGCCTCGAAGAAATGCTCCGGCCTGACGCCGAGCACGACCTCCGCGCCGGGCGCCGGCAAGGGGCCGCAGAGCGGCTTGCGCAGCCTGGCGCCGCCATGATTGACGAGCTCGACGGTCGCGGCGCTGTTGGACAAATCGACGACCTTCGCCGCGATGAAATTCATCTTCGGGGAACCGATGAAACCGGCGACGAAACGGTTGGCCGGATTGTCGTAAAGGTCGAGCGGGGCGCCGATCTGCTCGACATTGCCGGCCTTGAGCACGACGATGCGGTCGGCCAGCGTCATCGCCTCGGTCTGGTCGTGCGTCACATAGATCATGGTGACGCCGAGCTCCTTGTGCAGGCGCGAGATCTCGACACGCATCTGCACCCGCAGCTCGGCGTCGAGATTCGAAAGCGGCTCGTCGAACAGGAAGACCTGCGGCTCGCGCACGATGGCGCGGCCGATGGCGACGCGCTGGCGCTGGCCGCCGGACAATTGCTTCGGCCGACGCTGCATCAGCTCGTCTATGCAAAGAATTTCGGCGGCGCGCTTGACCCGCCGTTCGGTGTCGGCCTTCGGATTGCCGTTCATGCGCAGGCCGAAGCTCAGATTCTGCTCCACCGTCATGTGCGGATAGAGCGCGTAAGACTGGAACACCATGGCGATGCCGCGGTCGGCCGGCTCGACATCGTTGACCACCTTGCCGCCGATGGCGATCTCGCCGCCGCTGATGTCCTCCAGCCCGGCGACCATGCGAAGAAGCGTGGACTTGCCGCATCCCGAGGGGCCGACGAAGACGACGAACTCGCCATCGGTAATGTCGATATTGGCGCCATGGACGACCTCGAAGGTGCCGAAACGCTTGACGACATTGGTGAGGGTGACGGCGGCCATCTCGTTCCTATCCTATTTGACCGCGCCGGCGGCGATGCCGGCGATGAAATGGCGCTGCAGCAGCACGAAGACGATCAGCATCGGCACGGTCAGCATGACGGCGCCGGCCATGATGCCGCCCCAGGACACCTTGGTCAGGCCGATCAGGGTGCCGAGCGCCACCGGCGCCGTCATCGCGCCGGGCTGGCTGTTGATCAAAAGCGGCCAGAGATAGTTATTCCACGAGGCGAGGAAGAGGATGATGGCGAGGGCCGCCAGCATCGGCCGCGCCAAAGGCAGCGCCACGAACAGAAAGATGCGCCATTCCTTCACGCCTTCGACCCTCGCCGCGTCGAACAGCTCGGCCGGCATCATCGAAAAGGCCTGGCGCATGAAGAGCACGCCGATCGAATTGAACAGCGGCGGCACGATCAGCGCGATCCAGGTGTTGGCGAGCTGGAAGTCGCGCGCCACCATGATGAATTGCGGGATCAGCACCACGGCGTAGGGAAGCGTGATGGTGCCGAAGATGATCGCCACCACCATGCCCTTGCCGAGGAAGTCGTAGCGCGCCAGCGCCCAACCGGCCATCGAGGTGAGCAGCACCGAAAGAAAGGTGTAGGTCACAGCCACCGAGACCGAGATGCCGATCGCGCCAACGAAATTGGTGTCGCGCTGCAGATTGTTGAAATTGTCGAGGAAGCCGTCATGCGGCAGAAGCACGATGCCGGGGCTGAAGATGCCGTTGTCGGGCATGGTGGAGAACACCACCATCATCCACAGCGGGAACAGCCAGATCAGCGCCAGCGGCGTCAGGACGAGATGCAGCAGGATGCTGCGTCCGAGCCGCCTTTGCGAGCGCGAGGTCATTTCGGCTCCCTCGTCAGCCAGAGCTGCACTAGCGTGATGGCGATGGCGAGGCCCGCCATGGTGTAGGCGATCGCCGAGGCATAGCCGAAATTGAGCGAGCGGAAGCCCTGGCGGTAAAGCAAGAGGCCAAGGGTTTCGGTGCCGCCGCCCGGCCCGCCGCGTTCGGTGATCAGGAAGGGCTCGGTGAAGAGCTGCATGGTGCCGATGATCGACAGCACGGCGCAAAAGACGATGACCGGCTTCAACAGCGGCAGGGTGATGTAAAAGAACTGCTTCACCTTGCTGACGCGGTCGAGCGTGGCGGCCTCGTAGACGTCATCGGGAATGGATTGCAGGCCGGCAAGAATGATGATGGCGTTGTAGCCGGCCCAGCGCCAGGTCACCGCGATCATGATCAGTGCCATGGCCGGCGTGACGTTGGAGAACCAGTCGATCTTCTCCAGGCCGACGCTGCTCAACAGCTTGTTGACGATGCCGAAATCGAGGCTGAACATCAGCCGGAACACCGCCGAATAGGCGACCTCGCCGACCACGACGGGGGCGAAGAACGCAAAGCGGTAGAGGCCGCGCGCCTTGAGCAGCGGCGAATTCAAAAGCACCGCCATCACGACCGCCAGCGAGATCATCACCGGAACCTGGATGACGAGGATAAGCAGCGTGTTCTTCAGCGCGTTGAAGAAGGCGGGGTCGCCGATCAGGCGGCCCCAGTTGAAGGTCGGCGCGAAGCGCCACGGCACGGTGCGGGTCGCCTGGAAGGAGATCAGGAAGGAGCTGATGATCGGCCAGATCCAGAAGATGGCGAAGATCAGGAGATAAGGCGTGAGGAAGCGATACGCGGCGGCGTTGCGGTAGCGCATCGTGTTCCTCCTCCTTCCAGTTTCGGGTCGCGCCTTCCTAGCGGGCGCGGTGTTGATCATGTGTTGAATTGCTGGAGCAGTGCCAATGGTCGATGCAGGCGCTGCCCTGTCTTGCCTTCTCCCCTTGTGGGAGAGGGTGGCCGCGAAGCGGCCGGATGAGGGGTGTTCCAGCTTGGCAACGACGGCAATCCGTCCAACACCCCTCATCCGTCTTGGCGCTACGCGCCAATCCACCTTCTCCCACAAGGGGAGAAGGAAAAGCGACGCTCACTTGACCGGCAGGCCCGTCGCAGAGGCGATCTGGCTGGCGGCGTCGTCGAGTGCGGCCTTGGCATCGGGATAGCCGCCGGCAAGATACTTGGTCTGCACGGCCCGCACGATGATCTCGGCATCGCTCTGGAACTGCGTGCCGCGGCTCGGCACGACCTTCGGCAGCGTGGCGAGGATATCCTTCCAGACCGCCTGGCCGCCCCAATAGGGCTGGCCCTGCGCGACGTAAGAATCGTCGAGCGCGGAAATCAGCGACGGCACCAGGCCGAAATCCTTCAGCATGGTGATCTGACCTTCATTGGTCTCCAGCGTGTATTTCAGATAGGCGTAGGCCGCTTCCTTGTTCTTGCTGGCCGAGGTGATGGCCAAAGAGGAGCCGCCGAGATTGGCGGCGCGCGGGCCGTCGGCGGTCAGGCTCGGCATCAGGTAGACGCCCCATTTGCCGCTTTCCTTCGGCGATTCGGTTCGAATCGTGCCCTCATACCAGCCGCCATAGACCTGGGTGGCGACCGTGCCGGCGGTGTTGTTGGTGATCTTGGTCGACCAGTCGGCGGAAGAAACGATGCCGGCGTCCTTCATTTCCTTGACCTTGGTCATGGCGTCGACGCATTTCGGCTGGTTGACCGTGATCGACTGGCCGTCCTCGGCGAAATAGGCGCAGCCCTGCTCGTTGGAGATCATGCGGAAGAATTCGGTATCGCCGTTGAAGTCGGCGTTGGTCATTATGACGCCGGGGTTGGCGGCCTGGATCTTCTTGCCGGCGGCGATGAAATCATCCCAGGTCTTGATCGATGCGGGGTCGACACCGGCCTTCTCGTAGAAGTCGCGGCGGTAGAAGACGGCGACCGGGCCGGAATCCCAGGGCATCGCATAGGCCTTGTCGCCGACCTCGAGCTCGGTGCGCTTGAAATCGGGGAATTTCTTCTGGTCTTCCGCGCTGTAGCCCAGCGTGTGCAGGTCGACGAAGCAGTCCGGGAACTGGCTCCAGTAATTCTCGGCCTCGCCGTTCTCGATCGAGACGATGTCGGGCAGACCGACGCCACCGGCGGCGCAGCCGGCGATCGACTTGTCATAGGTCGGCTGGTTGCCGAGGTCCTGAACGGTGACCTTGATGTCGGGGTACTTCTTGTTGAAGCCCTCGACGGTGGCCTTCAGCGACGAAGCGGCGATGTTCCAGCTCCAGATCGTGAGTTCGCCGGATTGCGCCAAAGCGGGGCCGGAGCCCAGGGCAAGCAAAAGCGCGGCGCAGGTCAGTGTGGTGCGCATTGAAATCCTCCCATTTCGTTTGCTCTCTCACCGTGAGCCTGGCTAGATTATGCGGCGCGGAAGGCTTGTCCCCGACAAAGGGAATAAGAAATTGGCGGAAAGTAAGATGCCGGAGCGTCCGTTCTACCAGCCAGGCGCGAGCAGCGTCGAAGGCCTGCCGCTGGCCTTGCAGATGTTCCACAACCAGCCGTTGGTGATGCTGAAGCCGCATTGGCACGCCCAGGTCGAGGTCAACTTCATCGTGCGCGGCAGCGTGCACTACCGCATGGCCGAGCATGAGATCGCGCTCTCTGCCGGTGAGATGTGCCTGTTCTGGGGCGGGCTGCCGCACCAGATGGATGATCTCACCGATGACGCCATCTATGCCGGCGCGCATCTGCCGCTGGTGCATTTCTTCAGGCTGCATCTGCCGGCCGATGTCCGGCATCGGCTGATGACGGGCGCGACGCTGGTGACGAATGCCACCGACCAGTCCGACAACGACAATTTCAAGCGGTGGAACGAGTATGCGCGCTCGGGCGATGCGGCCAAGGCCGAACACGCCGTCAACGAGCTGCTCTTGCGGTTGGAGCGCGTGCGCTTCGAGCCGTACCGGCTGGTGCCGGCAACCGCGTCCGGACACGGCGCCGGCAGCGCCTTCGACCAGCAGTCCTCGCGAAATGTCGGGCGCATGTGCGATTTCATCGCCGAGAATTTCCTCTACGACATCGACTGCGTGAACATCGCGGCGGCGGCCGACATCCATCCGAAATACGCCATGAGCCTGTTCAAGAAATCGACCGGCATGACGCTCAACGAATATGTCAATCTGCTGCGGCTGAGCTATGCCCAGGCGCTTTTGATGCATGAGGGCGCCAATGTGCTGAAGGTCGCCATGGACTCGGGCTTCGGCTCGCTCAGCGCCTTCAACAAGTCGTTCCGCAAGCTTGCCGGCATGTCGCCCTCCGATTTTCGCAGGGCGGGCGTGCGCTGAAGCCCGCCGTCAGGCGGCCGGCTCCCTCACCGCGGGGAAGTCGACGATGACGGCAAGCCCTGGATGGTTGTCCTCCAGCGTGATCGACGCGCCATGCAGGTCGGCGACCGCCTTGACGAGGCTTAGGCCGAGGCCGCTGCCCGGCGTCGTGCGGCTGGAATCCAGCCGGTAAAGCCGCTGAAAGACCTTTTCGCGCTCGCCGGCCGGAATGCCGGGCCCATCGTCGCGGACATGGACGAGGACACGCTCGCCCTGCTTTGTCACCGACAGCTCGATCGCTGTGCCGGGGGGACAGTGCCTGAGCGCGTTCTCGACTAGGTTGGCGAGCATCTGCATCAGCAGGTCGCGGTCCCCGTGGACGTACCATTTGGTGTCCGGAACGAGCGTCGTCGACAACGATTTTCCGTCATCCTCGGCGACGTCGGCATAGACCTCGCCGATGGTGTCGACGACACTGCCGACGTCGAGATCGACAAAGCGGGCCTTGCGCGCGCCGGCCTCGATCTGAGCGATGCGCAGCAGCGCATCGAAGGTGTCGTTGATCTGCCGGCTTTCGCTGCGCGCATCGGCCAGCTCGGCTGAAACGGTCTCGCCGGAGGCGGTCTTGTCGGCAGCCTGCTCCAGGATCATCTGCAGGCGGTTGAGCGGCGTCTTCAGGTCGTGCGCGATGTTGGCGCTCACCTCCCGCATGCCGTCGACCAGGCCCGACAAGCGGTCGAGGGCTGCGTTCACCTGGGTGGACACGGCGTCGATGTCGTCGCCATTTCCGGTCAACGGGATGCGCGCGTCGAGCCGTCCGTGCGAGACGTCGACCATGGTGGCGGCAATGCCGTCGAGCCGCCGCTGGACGCGCGAGGCGAGCAGGGCGCCGCCGGCAATGGCGAGCCCGGTGATAAACAGCGTGCCCCAGCCGAAGCTCATCAGCACGATGGTCTTCAACTCGTCCGTCTCGGCAAGCGAGAAGGCAACCGTCAGATTGTTGCCGCCGACCTCGCCGGTATAGGCGCGGTACATCGTGTCGGGCGGCACGCCCGGCAATCTGGCGGCGAACATCGAGAAACCGTCGGGCAGGCCGGAGGCGGTGAAATCGCCTGCCAGACGGTTGCCGGCGGGGTCGGTCAGCGAGAAAAGCTGGTCCTTGTCGGGGCTGAGGTCGGCGTTGTTGTTGACCGAGGCGACAAGATCCTCCTTGTCGTTGGCGGCATAGGTCAGGGCAACGACCGAATAGGTCTCCTTGATGGACTTATCGAGCCGCCTCGCCAGATCGGCGCTCATCAGCTGATAGACGACCGCGCCGGACAGGATGAAGGCGAGCACGAAAAGGAAGGCAAAGGTCAGTGCCAGGCGGAACGGCGTGCTGCGCAGCAGGCTGGGGCGTGCTTCCTTCATCGTTTCAGGCGGGGCTCGGCCAGAACAGCCATAGCAGGGCCAGGGCCGCCACGATCCAGACGGCAATCATGAAGATCAGACCGGTCAGGCTGACCGGCCGGGTGCTGCGCGTGGCGGTGTTGCGGAATTCCCGCATGAGCCCGGCCGGAACCAGCTTTACCGCAAGCAGGATGCCGAGCGGAACGATTACAAGATCGTCCAGATAGCCGATGATCGGAATGAAATCCGGAATGAGGTCGACGGGGCTCAGCGCATAGGCCGCGACCGCGCCGGCCACGACCTTTGCGTACCAGGGGACGCGTGGATCGCGGGCGGCAAGCCAGAGCGCCACGACGTCTCGCTTCATGCGAAGCGCCCATTGCCTTGTGGAGTCCAGCATCGCCATGTCGCTTATATACGGACAGCCGGCCGGAGGCGCGAGATGCGATCAGGCATGGATCGTCAACCCTGCGCGTGCAGGCTGTAGCCGGTGTTGCGCACGGTATGGATGAGCGGCACGTCGAACGGCCTGTCGACCTTGGCCCTGAGCCGGCTGATATGGGTTTCGACGACGCTGGTCTTGGGGTCGAAATGGAAGTCCCAGACGCGCTCCAGAAGCATGGTGCGGGTAATCACCCGGCCCTCGCCGCGCATCAGCACTTCGAGCAGGCTGAACTCCCGGGGCTGCAGGTCGATGGTCCTGCCCTGCCTGGTCACGCGCCGCATGATCAGGTCCATTTCGAGGTCGGCAACACGAAGGCTGGTCTTCTGCTCCTGCGCCGCCGGCCTCCGGCCGAGCGCGTTGATGCGGGCAAGCAGTTCGGAAAAGGCGAAGGGCTTGACCAGATAGTCGTCGCCGCCGGCCTCCAGCCCTTCCACCCGGTCGTCGACGCCGCCGATCGAGGTCAGGAATATCGCCGGCGTCTTGATGCCCGCCGCTCGCACCGCCTTGATCATCGACAGGCCGTCGAGACCGGGGACCATACGGTCGGCAACGATGACGTCATAGGCATTGCGGGTTGCCGCGGCGAGCGCTTCGTGGCCATTGCGCAGGAGATCGCAGGCGTGCCCGGCCTCGCTCAGTCCCCTGACGATGTAGTCGGCAGTCCTTGGGTCATCCTCAACCAGCAGCAGTCGCATCTTGGCCTATCGTCCGGTGTCGAGTTCAAGCGGCACGGTAGCATCGGCGAGGCCCCATTCCCACAAGCCGGACTTACGCAGGCCTGTCCGGGTCCTTACAAATTCGTAAGAATGATCGAAAATAATGGGAAGACCTCGCCGCCGGGCGCGAGAAAGGTTAGGGGAGCGCTGGCCCGGCCGGAGTGACTCAAATCGAATGGCTTACACATCGCTCAAGTAAGCGCCAAAGGCCTTCGACCAGCACAAGCGCCTGATCGTCGTCCAGGTCGCCGCAGTGACGGCCATCGTCTTGCTGCTGTTTGCCAAGCCGTTCCTCAGCGAGGGCTCGAGCGGACACGAGCTGATGGAGACGGCCGGCTTCGGCTTCGTGCTCGTCTGCTTTCTCGGCCGGCTGTGGAGCATTCTTTATGTCGGCGGCAGGAAGAACGACGAGCTGGTCGTCTCCGGTCCGTTCTCGATGAGCCGCAATCCGCTCTATTTCTTCTCGATCATCGGAGCGGTGGGTATCGGGCTGATGTTCGGATCGGTGCTGGCCGCGGCGATGCTTGGGCTTGCAAGCTTCCTCGTCTTCCGGTTCACCGCCGGCCGGGAGGCCGAGTTCCTGTCCGGCAAGTTCGGCGCCGCCTACACGGCCTATGCCGAGCGGACGCCGCGTTTCTGGCCGAATCCGATGCTCTACCGCGACGAGGACCACTGGGTCTTTTCCACCAGCGCGCTGAAAAGCACGTTCCGGGACGGCCTATATTTTCTGGCCTTCTTTCCGCTTATCGAGGCGGTCGAGCATTTTCGTATGATCGGCATGCTGCCGACCTTGTTCACAATCTACTGATTGCGATTGGGCGCTTTAAAAAGCCCAGCGATTGCACCCAAAAGAAGTCAGGGGCAATGCCTTGAGTCCGAGCTGGCGAAGCATATACCTCTTTATGACTTGGGCTGTTGGGCTGCGTGATGGAAATTCGCACGTCGAAACACGATACGCTCGGACGGTTGTCGGTGTTTGAACTCGACGCGTTGCGGGAAGCTTTCAAGCGATCGGTTCGCGAGAACAACGTCACAGAAATCCAGTGGGCCGAGCACGCCGAGCTTTTCGTCAAAAGCGCGATCGGCGAGGAAAGTCGCACACTGCGAGTCTAAAGCGCGGCGCGTTTCGCCCGCGCCACCCATCAGGCCGGCTTAGCCTTTGTCTCCGCCGCGCGTGCCGCGCCTCGTGCTTTCCCAAAGGATCGCCAGGCAGCCGATCAGGATCAGGGCGCCGCCGACGACCGGCGGCAGCGCCAGAAGCTTCACGGCGCCGGCGACCAAAGCGATCAGAAGCAGTGCCAGAAGCGCAAGGCTGCCGTCGTCGACGAACATGCCGACGAGCTCCTTCAGGACGAGGCGGACGATTTTCATCGGGCAATTCCCTTCGAGCGGTCACCATTTCCGGGGCAACGGCAAACCGCTCTGTTTCTTCCTTGACCGCAATTCCGCACGGGAAACCGCTTCACGCTTTTCCTGGAATTGCTTTGGCAGCAGCCGCGTAGACGTTGCGCAGCCAGCGCACCATGGCGAAGGATGCCGCGGCGATGACGACGAAAATGGCAAGCAGCGCAAAATCCTCGCCCGGCCATTCGGCGCCGAGGCCTTCGCCTGTCCAGAACACGCCGAAACTGGTCAGCATCAGGCCGACGACGAATTTGAGCGCATTTTCCGGCACACGCGCCAGCGGCCGGTGCATGGCGAGGCCGATCAGCATTACAAGCACGAATGCGGCCAGCGCTCCGAGACCGGCATAGAGCGTCTGGCCATGCGCGGTCCCGACCGCAATGACGATGAACACCACCTCGACCCCTTCGAGCAGCACCGCCTTGAATGCCGCCACGCCGGCCAGATAGCCGGCGCGACGGTCGTTGGCCTGGCGGGTCAGCGCGTCGGTTTCCCTGGAAAAGGCTGCCTCTTCGTCGCGGAGCGCGATGATCCCGGCGCTGCGCAGGATCGCCTTGCGCAGCCAGCGCATGCCGAACAGGATAAGAAGCACGCCGACCACGAATTGCAGGAGCGTGATCGGGATCAGCTGCAGCAGCGGTCCGAAAGCCAGCACCAGCGCCGCCAGCACGGCGAGCGCCGAGACGGCGCCTGTCAGCGCCGGCCGCCAGCCGCGCGTCACGCCGACGGCCAGCACGATGGTGAAGGCTTCGACCACCTCGACAAAGGACGCCAGGAACGAAGCGGCCACGGTGGAGAGAACGGGGGTCAGTTCATGCATGAATGGGCACCGAGGTCTGTGTTTCGCCGCCCTTTTGGGAAGGCGGTGCCGGTTCAGCCTTGTTCAACAGGCGATGACGCACAAAGTATGGCGGATGGACAAATCAGCCGTCGCCGGCTGCACATTCTCGACCGCGGCGGCGAACTTGCGCCCGTGCGCAGGCCGGTGGCATAAGGCCATGCTCATCAGAGGAAGCGGCTTCAGATGACGTTATCGGTGAGAGACCTTCCCCTGCGCACGCCGATCGACGGCCGGCACCGGCAGATGATGATCGACGGTGAGTGGCGCGATTCGGCGAGCGGCCGGACATTCGAGACGCGCAACCCCGCCACGGGCGCGGTGCTGGGCACCGTGCCGCTTGCGGATTCCGAGGACATCGACCTGGCGGTGGCCGCCGCGCGGCGCGCCTTCGAGGGACCGTGGAGCCGCTTCAAGCCCTATGAGCGCCAGCTGCTGCTGTTGAAGATCGCCGATCTCATGGAACGGCATTGGGAAGAGTTGGCGCTTTCCGACACCACCGACATGGGGATGCCGATCACCCGCACTTTGGCCAACAAGAACCGCGTGCTCGGCATGCTGCGCTTCTATGCCGGCATGGCGACGTCGATCCACGGCCAGACGATCGGCAATTCGCTGCCCGGCGAGATCGTCTCCTACACGCGCAAGGAGCCGGTCGGCGTGGTCGGCGCGATCATTCCGTGGAATGCGCCCACCGCCGCCTCGATCTGGAAGATCGGCCCAGCCCTGGCCACCGGCTGCACCATCGTGCTGAAACCGTCGGAAGAGGCACCGCTGACGCCGCTTCTGATCGCCGACCTGATGCAGGAGGCCGGCGTGCCGCCGGGCGTCGTCAACGTCGTGACCGGCACGGGCGCGGAAGCCGGTGCGCCGCTCGCGGCGCATATGGATGTCGACAAGGTGGTCTTCACCGGCTCGACCGCCACCGGCCAGGCGATTCTGCGCGCCTCGGCCGCCAACATGAAGCGCGTGTCGCTGGAGCTAGGCGGCAAATCGCCGGTGATCGTGCTCGCCGATGCCGACATCGAGCGCGCCGTGCCGGTGGCGGCCATGTCGGTCTTCGCGAATTCCGGCCAGGTCTGCATCGCCGGCTCCCGGCTCTTCGTCGAACGGCCGATCTATGACGAATTCGTGGAACGCGTCGCGGCCTTCGCGGCAAAGCTGCGGATCGGCGACGGCGCCGACCCCGAGACCGAGATCGGACCGCTGATCTCGCCAAGACAGCTCGAGCGCGTGACGGGCTTCATCGCGGACGGCGCGCGCGAGGGCGCGCGGCTGGTGACAGGTGGTGAGCGCATCACCAAGGGCGCGCTGGCCGCAGGCAATTTCATGACGCCCGGCGTGTTTTCCGGCGTCACGGACGGCATGCGCATCGCGCGCGAGGAAATCTTCGGGCCGATCATCTCGGCGCTGCCCTTCGACACGCTGGACGAAGCGGTGCGGCGCGGCAACGACACGCCCTACGGTCTCGGCGCCGGCGTGTTCACCAAGGATGTCGGCAAGGCGCACCAGCTCGCCAACCGGCTGCGCGCCGGCTCGGTCTGGGTCAACACGTATCACGCGATCGACCCGGCCGTGCCGTTCGGAGGCTACAAGATGAGCGGTTACGGCCGCGAGGGCGGCGCCGAGCATCTCGACGAATATCTCAACACCAAGGGCGTCTGGATCCGGATCGATTGACGGTCTGTATCCGGTCGCGTTTCGTTGAATAGCCGCACGGCTTCAACTATTTGCGTTGCATTGCGCAATTCCGCGGCGGAACGCCGTCGCACGTTTTCCTGGTATTGCGCTGGAGCAACACAAGACCACGAGCGGTTGAGCGGGCCGCCCGACGCGGAACGGAGCGCATGAAGAAGATCGGATTTCTGTCGTTCGGGCACTGGTCGCCCGCCCCGCAATCGGGCACGCGCTCGGGCGCCGACGCGTTGCTGCAGTCGATCGACCTTGCAGTCGCGGCCGAGGAGCTCGGCGCCGACGGCGCCTATTTCCGCGTCCACCATTTCGCCCGCCAGCTCGCCTCGCCGTTTCCGCTGCTTGCCGCGGCCGGCGCGAAGACCAAGCGTATCGAGCTCGGCACCGCCGTCATCGACATGCGCTACGAGAACCCGCTCTACATGGCCGAAGATGCGGGTGCGGCCGACCTCATCGCCGGCGGCCGGCTGCAGCTCGGTATCAGCCGCGGCTCGCCCGAGCAGGTGATCGATGGCTGGCGCTATTTCGGCTACGTGCCGGAAGAGGGCAAGACCGATGCCGACATGGCGCGCCGCCACGCCGAGATCCTCCTCGATCTGTTGCGCGGCGAAGGCTTCGCCCAGCCCAATCCGCGGCCGATGTTTCCCAATCCCCCTGGGCTGCTCAGGCTCGAGCCGTTCTCGGCCGGCCTGCGCGAACGCATCTGGTGGGGCGCGGCCACCAACGCCACCGCCGAATGGGCGGCCAAGCTCGGCATGAACCTGCAGAGCTCGACGCTGAAATTCGACGAGGGCGGCCAGCCGCTGCACATCCAGCAGGCTGAGCAGATAAGAGCCTTCCGCGCAGCCTGGAAGGAAGCCGGCCATGCGCGCGAGCCGCGCGTGTCGGTGAGCCGCAGCATCTTCGCCTTGGTCAACGACATGGACCGCGCCTATTTCGGCGGCAGCGACGGCGAGGATCATTTTGGCTATATCGAGCCGGAAAAGCGCGCCGTTTTCGGCCGTACCTACGCCGCCGAGCCGGATCTGCTGGTTGAGCAGCTCAGGCAAGACGAGGCGATCGCCGAGGCCGACACGCTGCTTCTCACCGTGCCCAACCAGCTCGGCGTCGACTACAACGCCCATGTCATCGAGGCGATCCTGAAGCACGTCGCGCCGGCACTCGGCTGGCGGTGATCAATCGAGCGATTCGACGGCCGCGAGGCGAGACCAAACTCGATTTCGGGGCCATGATCGAATCGGCGCACCCGATGCTTTGAGGCACTGCCACCGGCAATCAGCTCGCTGCGCCAGTGTACCGCTCGCGCACGATCCGGGTGATGTGGACCACGTTCAGGCCGATGAAGAAGACGTTCCATGCCACGACGTTCAACATCGGGACGGGCTGGCAGTAGAAGTATACTGCCAGGCAGGTTGCCGCCGTCAGGGTGAGCATTCGCAGGCGCAGCATGTCCATTGTGAAGTAGGCAATCACGTAAAGAATGTTCGCCGCGTTGATGAGCAGTTCCATGAGAGTTCCCATGTGGTAGGGCGTGCAGGAAGGGGCGGTGCCCGGTTGAAACGCCGGGCACCGCCTGCCGTCAGTCGCCGCCAAATTCGGTCTTGAAGGTTTCGAAGTCGATCTGCAGGCCATTCAGCACGGCGCTCCAGTGCCGGACGTAGCCGGCATGGGCCACGGCTTCGGCGACCTCCTCGTCGGTGGCGCCGCGGTCCTTGGCCATCTTGGTTTCCAGCCAGATGCAGTAACGGCACGGAATCTGCGCCGCCACCGCGACGTTGATGAGCGACTTTACCTTCGGTTCGAGAGCGTTGTTCTTGGGTTGAAGCTCGAGACCCTTGAACATCGCCCAAGCGCCGGCGACTGCCGACTTTGGATAGGCCTTGATATGGCTCGGCACGATGCCGAGCGTCGCCTCGATTTCCTTGTAGGTCTGCTCGGCCGCCGGCAGTTCCTGCGCAACGGCGAGCGGTGCGGCAAGTACGGTAGCGATGGCGAAGCCTATGCCTGTGAGAATGTTTTTCATGATCAGTCTCCTGTTTGTTGGGATCGAAGGGATTGCCGCCCGCCCCGCGCCCCCTTTGCGCCGCGAGGCCGGAAGTCGTCCGCTGCGACCGACCGGTGTTAGCTTTCGAAGGTCAGAGCCGGGCCTCGAGGACCAAGTTGAACGGCGTCTCGAAGGCACGACGGAAACGGGTGAACCCGGCCTTGCGGAACACTTCCGCCAGCCGTGCCTCGCCGGCCTGGGCGCCCAGCACGAGGCGGCCGCCGTCCGAAATAGCGTGGGCGCAGCAGATGGTGGTGGAGGCCGCGTAATACATTCTCGCCACCGGCGAGATGTTGTCCTCGACCCGGTCATTGGCGAAAGGCTCGACCAGCATCACCGTCCCGTCCGGCGCCAGCGCCTTTGATGCATGCACTGCCGCGGCGACAGGATCGCCCATGTCATGCAGAGCATCAAAGAAGCAGATCAGATCGTAGCCGCTGCCCGGGTAGTCGTCGGCCCGCGCCTTTTCGAACGCCACGCGCCCTTCCAAGCTCTGCTTGGCGGCGCCGCGACGGGCCTCCACCAGCGAGTCTTCGTGATTGTCGAAGCCATGGAAGCGGGAAGCCGGAAAGGCCTTTGCCATGAGCGCCGTCGAATGGCCGTGACCGCACCCGATGTCGGCGACAAGCGCACCAGTCCTGAGCTTCTCGACGACGCCCTCCAGGGATGGCAGCCATTCGCTCACGAGACTGGCCTTGTAGCCGTTCCGGTAAAAGGCGGCCACGCCGCAGGCCAGGCGTCCGTCATGATCTCCCCAGGCGATGCCCTTGCCGGTGCGGAAAGCCTCTACGGCCTTCTCTTCGTCGGCCCACATCGAAGCGGGCACCGCCCAAGCGTTGGGAATGAAGACGGCGCTGTCCTCGTCGGCGAGCACGACTTCCTGTTCGGGTGTCAACTCGTAGGTGTCGCTGACCGGGTGGTAAACGATATAGCCGCCCGCCACTTGGGAATTGAGCCATTCGCGTACGTAACGTTCGGCACAGCCGGCGCGCCCCGCGAGCGCGCGGGCACTGAGGGGTCCGAGGCCCGCCATGGCCTTGTAAAGACCGAGACGGTGGCCGAGGCTGATCATGACTCCGCCGTAGCCGGCCGAAATATCACCGATCGCTCGCGCGACGAGCGCATCGAGTTTTGCCGGATCGATCTTATGGTTGTGGGTATGCTCCATGTCCAAGTCTCCTGTCCAAGCGCTCGGGCAATCCCGAGGCAGCGGCTGAATCGCAGGAACAGGGAAGAAACGGGAGAGCGCGACTCTCCAGAATCGGGCCATTTGTGCCACTGGCCCGTCGTCAGGAGAGAAACTGGCGGCCGCGCGCGCCGGGCGCTATGGTTGCGGCACCTGCGACATGGATTAGCCGACATGCATCGTCACTTCACCACTGCCGCATCCGAGCCGCTTCACGTGAGTCTGGTGGCCATTCCAGAGGCCGTGGTGTCCACGTTGTCGGGCATCTTCGACGTGATGAATGCCTTCAAAATAATGCCGCTGCCGGGCAGCGAGCCGCGCCAGGCTCCGCCCTTCGAGATTGAGATCGTCGGCCTAGAAACGGGCGCTCTGGAACTGGCCAGCCGCGTGCCGGTCATGGTTCAGCGAAGTGTGGCGGAGGTGGATATGACCGACATCGTCATTGTTCCTTCGATCCTGCTTGGGCCGAACGGCTGGCGAAAGGACCTGCATCCGGAACTGATCGAGTGGTTCCGCGCCATGCATGGCCGCGGCGCGCTCTTGTGCTCGGCGTGCTCAGGCATCTTCCTGCTTGCCGAAACCGGTCTGTTCGATGGCGTGGACGCGACCGTGCATTATGGCTACGCCGGCGACTTCGGCCGGACGTTTCCACAAGTGCCTGTCCACCCGGATCGTGTGCTGGTGGTGTCGGGCAAGCGAGAGGAGCTCATCTCCTCGGGTGCTTCCATGACCTGGCATGATCTGGTGTTGTACCTGATCGCCCGACACGCCGGCGCGACCGCAGCCCAGGCCGTGGCGCGCTCATTCGCGCTGCAGTGGCATCAGGACGGTCTTGCGCCCTACATCATCTTTGAGGGTCGCAAGGATCATGGCGATCTTGCCGTTCAGGCGGCGCAGGACTTGATCGCCACCCGATTTTCGGTCGCCAATCCCATAGAAGAGATGATCCGCTGCGCCCAGCTCACGGAGCGCACCTTCAAACGCCGTTTCACGAGTGCGACCGGCCTGAGCCCGATCGCCTATGTACAGCGCTTGAGGATCGAGGACGCCAAGCGCCGACTGGAGCGCACCGACGCGTCAATCGACGACGTCAGCTGGCAGGTCGGGTACGAAGAGCCTGCGTTCTTCCGTCGCTTGTTCAAACGTGTGACGGGGCTGGCGCCCGGCGCATACCGCAAGCGGTTCAAGATCCCCGCCTATGCGCAAAGGCATTTGCCCGACGAGAGCGTCGAACTCCGGCTGGGAAATAGCCAGCGGCAGACCTAAGCCGGGCCGACGCTGCGATATCCGCCCGGCAGGCCGCTCGGGGTACGCTTCCTCCGCGAGCGTGTTGACATCCGACGAAGACAAGCAGTAGTTTTTTGCGTAATCGGTTACGTAACCGATTACGCCCATTCAGGAGGAGGAAAGTATGAGCAAGGTTTCAAATACCCGCGGGCTCGACCTGGGATCGTTCTCGCGTCGTCGGTTCCTCAAGACAAGCGCGCTGGCGGCCGGCGCGCTTGCGCTGCCGTTCGGTCCGGCGTTTGCGGCCGACAAGCCGAAGGTAGGCTTGGTCATGAAGTCTTTGGCCAACGAGTTCTTCAAGCAGATGCAGGCCGGCGCGGAGGACTATGCGGCCAAGAACAAGGACAAGTTCGATTTCGCCGCCGTCGGCATGAAGGACGAGCGCGATTTCGCCGCGCAAGTCGATGCGATCGAGAACTTCATCACCCAGAACTACAACATCATCGTCGTGGCGCCGGCCGATTCGAAGGCGATGGTCACGCCGATCGCCAAGGCGCTGAAGGCCGGCATCAAGGTCATCAACATCGACGTCGCGCTCGACGATGAGGCCAAGAAGAAGGCCGGCATCGACCTTGCCTTCTTCGGGCCGGACAACCGCGCCGGCGCCAAGCTCGCCGGCGACGCGCTCGGCAAGGCGCTGGGCAAGGGCGGCAAGGTCGTCATCCTCGAAGGCAATCCGGAAGCCGACAACGCCAAGCAGCGCAAGCTCGGCTTCGACGATTCGGTGAAGGAGCACGGCCTCGACCTGCTCGATTCGAAGACCGCGCATTGGGAGACCGAGGAAGCCAACACGCTGATGACCAACTTCCTCACCCAGCACCCGGACATCCAGGGCGTGATGGCGGCGAACGACTCGATGGCGCTCGGCGTGGTCAAGGCGATCGACGCAGCCGGCAAGTCGGGTCAGATCAAGGTGGTCGGCTTCGACAACATTCCGGCCGTCGGCCCGCTGCTCAAGGAAGGCAAGATGCTCGCCACGGTCGAGCAGTATGGCGCGCAGATGGCGGCCATGGGCATCGACTACGGCCTGCGCGAGCTTGCCGGCGAGAAGTTCTCGGGCTGGGTCAAGACCGACGTCAAGCTGATCACCGCCTGAGGCGAGCACAGGCGCCGGGACTCCCTCTGGCGCCATCCATTCGCTTGTCTCATCATCGCCGCCGGCAAGCAGCCGGCGGCGATGAGCGCCATTCAGGATTGCTGCATGGACGATGGGGTTCTTTCCCTTGAAGGGGTAGGAAAAATCTTTCCCGGCGTGGTCGCGCTGAGCGACGTCTCGCTGTCGATCGCGCGCGGCGAGACGCATATCGTCCTCGGCGAGAACGGCGCCGGCAAATCGACGCTGATCAAGCTCTTGGCCGGCATTTACCAGCCGGACAGCGGGACGATCGCCTTCAACGGCCAGCCCTATCAGCCGAAGACGCCGCATGACGCGCAGCTAAGCGGCATCCGCATCGTGCACCAGGAGCTGAACCTACTGCCCTATCTCAGCATCGCCGAGAACCTGATGCTGGAAAACCTGCCGCGCCGCGCCTTCGGCATCGTCGACCGCAAGGCGCTCAACCGGCGCGCCGTCGCGCTGCTCAAGGAAGTCGGGCTCGATGTCGATCCGAGGACGCGGGTCGAAGCGCTTGGCGTCGCGCAGATGCAGCTGGTCGAGATCGCCAAGGCGCTGAGCTACGACAGCAAGCTGCTGGTGCTCGACGAGCCGACGGCGACGCTGACGCCGCCGGAGATCGGGCGGCTGTTCGCTATCATCAAGCGGCTGAAGGCCAGGGGCGTCACCATCATCTACATCTCGCACCGGCTGCACGAGGTGTTCGAGATCGGCGACCGGGTGACAATCTTGCGCAACGGCAGGCTGGTCGCGACCCGCGACCTCCACGGCCTCAGCGTGCCGGATGTCGTGCGCATGATGATCGGCCGCGACATCGCCGACGAATTCGGCTTCGACGCCTCGATCGTGCCGGGCAAGGTCGCGCTCAGCGTCACCAATCTGAAGCGCAGCGCCGTGACGCCCGAAATTTCCTTCAACGTCCGCCACGGCGAGATCTTGGGCGTGGCCGGTCTGGTCGGCAGCGGCCGGACCGAAGCCATGCGGGCCCTGTTCGGCGCCGATCCGAGGCTCGACGGCGTCGTCGAGATCGACGGCAAGCCGGTGGCGATCACGGCGCCCAAGGATGCCGTGCGGCATGGGCTCAGCCTGCTTACCGAGGATCGCAAAGGCCAGGGCCTGCTGCTCGATCTGGCCGTGGACAAGAACATCACCATCACCGATCTCGGCAAGGTGTCGCGCCACGGGCTGGTCAACCGCCGGGCCGAAGCCGCGGCAGCGAACGATCTCATCGGCCAGCTGCGCGTCAAGGCAAGCTCGATCGAGCAGGCGGTGCGCAACCTCTCGGGCGGCAACCAGCAGAAGGTGGTACTGGCCAAGTGGCTGTTCCGCGGCACCTCGACGCTGATCCTCGACGAGCCGACGCGCGGCGTCGACATCGGCGCGCGGCGCGAGATCTACCAGCTTCTGTGGATGCTGGCGGCGGCTCAAAAAGGCATCATCATGGTGTCTTCCGACCTGCCCGAGCTGATGGGCATGTGCCATCGCATCATCGTCTTTTCCAAGAACAAGATCGTCGGCGAGGTGCCGCGAGCCGAATTCGACCAGGAGCGCATCCTGTCGCTCGCCTACCAGGAGTATGTGCGACCATGAGCGAGGCGTCCGAAACCCTCGTGTCGGCGCCTGTTTCTCCCGGCAAGGCGAAGTTCCTGCGCGTCCTGATCCGCGACGCCGGCGTGCTTCTGGCGCTGGTGCTGATCACGCTGTTCTTCTCGCTCACAGCGCCTTACTTCGCCACGCCCGGCAACGCGCTGAAGATCTTCGTGCAGATCGCCATAAACACCGTGCTCGCCGCCGGCATGACCTTCGTCATTCTCACCGGCGGCATCGACCTTTCGGTCGGCTCGGTGCTGGCGCTCTGCACCGTGGTCGGCGCCACCGTCATGATTGACGAAAGCCTGTCGCCGGCCGTCGCGATCACGTTGGCGCTGCTCGCCTGCATGGCGACCGGTGCTGCCTGCGGCTTCCTCAACGGCTGGATCTCGACGCGCTGGAAGATCCCTTCCTTCATCGTCACGCTCGGCATGCTCAACATGGCGGCGGGCGCCGCTCGCGTGGTCAGCGACAATTCGACCATCACCGGCCTGCCGCAGAGTTTCGTCGATTTCGGCAATCTGATCATCGGCGGCTTCCTGCCGTCGATCTTCCTGGTCGCGGTGCTGGTGATCGCGGCCGGCTGGTTCGTGCTGCGCTTCACCGTGTTCGGCCGCATGATCTTCGCCGTCGGCACCAATGACGAGGCGGTGCGCCTCTCCGGCCACAATCCGGATTTCTACAAGGTCGCGGCCTTCACCATCAGCGGGCTGACGGCCGGCATCGCGGCCATGGTCTATCTGCTGCGCTTGAACATCGGCAGCCCGATCGCTGGCGTCGGCTACGAGCTCAATGCAATCGCCGCCGTCATCATCGGCGGCACCAGCCTCAGTGGCGGCAAGGGCTCGATCATCGGCACGCTGGTCGGCGCCTGCATCCTGCAGGTGCTCAGCACCGGGCTGCAGCTGCTCGGCGTCGGCGACAATTTCAAACCGATCGTGATTGGCCTTGTCATCGTGCTCGCCGTCATCCTAGACGCTTATCGGGAGAGGCTGTTGCGGAGGATCCGCTAGAGGGTCAGAGGGAACCATGACCACAATTGCCGATGTCGCGCGCTATGCGGGGGTGTCCGTCGCAACGGTCTCGCATGTGATGAACCGCACGCGTCATGTCGAGCCCGAGACGGCCGAGCGCGTGCGCGCGGCGATCACCGCCCTGCGCTACAGCCCGAACTCGCTGGCGCGGAGCCTGAGGCGCGGTGAGACCAAGACCATCGGCCTGCTGCTCCCGGACAATTCCAACCCGTTCTTCGCCAGCGTGGCGCGCCAGATCGAGGATGCCGGCTTCGTGGCCGGCTATACGGTGATCCTGTGCAACTCGGATGGCAGCGCCGAGAAGGAAGAGCGCTATCTGTCGGTGTTGATGGCAAAGCAGATCGACGGGCTGATCTTCGCCGGTTCGTCCGACCATGCGCGGGTGTTCTCGCACCTGTCCGCCGCCCTGCCGGCGGTGCTGCTCGACCGCGAGATCCATTCTGTCCATGTCGATTCCGTGCTGGTCGACCACGATCACGGCGGCTATCTCGCCGGGCGCCATCTGGTCGGGCTCGGCCACAGCAAAATCGGCGTCATCGGCGGTCCGCGCGATTCGAGCTCCAGCCCGGCCCGCCTGCGCGGTTTTACCCGGGCACTCGCGGAGGCAGGTATCGACCTGCCCGCTTCGTCGGTGGTCGATTCCGACTATCATTTCGCCGGCGGACGCCTGGCGATGGAGCGGCTGATGACGCAGGCGCCGGAGATCACGGCGGTGTTCGCCTGCAACGATTTGATGGCCATGGGCGCCATCACCGCGTTGCGCACGCGCGGCTTGCGGGTGCCCGACGACATGTCGCTGATCGGTTTCGACGACATCCCCTATGCGGTCACCACATGGCCGCCGCTGACGACGATCGCGCAGCCGGTCGAAAAGATCGGAACGCGGGCGGTCAGCCTGCTGCTCGAGCGCGTCGGCGAGCCCGAGGCGCCGTCGCGCCGCGAGGTGCTGGCGCCAGTGCTGGTGGAGAGGGAAAGCTGCGCGGCGGTGCAGAAGTAGCGTGTAATCTCCCCCCTTGAGGGGGAGATGTCGCCGAAGGCGACAGAGGGGTCGGTCCGACTGGGCTCGGCCTGCTGCGGCAGATGGAGGTTGGCGCTCCACGCGAGGCGACCCCCTCTGGCCTGCCGGCCATCTCCCCCGCAAGGGGGGAGATCACGCGCTCATTCCCTCACGCGGCAGGTTGCATGGCGGCCCTCAGCAGCATGCCGAATAGGTCGCGCGGCTCGTCGGGGTCGGCGAGCAGGTCGAGCTCCTCGTAGAGGCCGGTCGCCTGGAGCTGGTCGCGGACATAGCGCAGCGCGGAAAAATCCTCCGTTGCAAAGCCGACGGAATCGAACAGCGTGATCTGCTCCTTCGTCTTGCGGCCCTCGGCCTGGCCGGTCATGACCTGCCACAGCTCGGTGACCGGATGATCGGCGTCGAGCTGCTGGATCTCGCCCTCGATGCGCGTCTGCGGCGGAAACTCGACGAAGATGTCGGAGCGCAAAAGGATATCGCGGTGCAGCTCGGTCTTGCCGGGACAGTCGCCGCCGACGGCGTTGATGTGGACTCCGGAACCGACCATGTTGTCGGTGAGGATGGTGGCGTACTGCTTGTCGGCGGTCACCGTGGTGATGATGTCGACGCCTTCCACCGCGTCCTGCCCGGTCGAACAGATGGTGATGTCGAAGCCCTTGCCGGCGAGGTTGCGGGCGCATTTTTCGGAAGCAGAGCGGTCGATGTCGTAGAGCCGCAGCCGGTCGATGCCGAGCAGCGCCTTGAACGCGACGGCCTGGAACTCGGACTGGGCGCCGTTGCCGATGATGGCCATGGCGCGCGACCCTTTCGGTGCCAGATATTTGGCGGCAACCGCCGAGGTCGCGGCGGTGCGCAGCGCCGTCAGGATCGTCATCTCGGTCAAGAGCATCGGATAGCCGGAGCCGACATCGGCGAGCACGCCGAAGGCGGTGACGGTCTGGCGGCCTTCGCGCATGTTCTTCGGGTGGCCGTTGACATATTTGAAGCCGTAGAGGCGGCCGTCGCTGGTCGGCATCAGCTCGATGACGCCGTCATGGCTGTGCGAGGCGACGCGCGGCGTCTTGTCGAACAGCTCCCAGCGGCGGAAATCCTCCTCGATATAGCCGGCAAGCTCGGTGAGGAAGCGCTCGAGGCCGATGGCGAGCACAAGCTTCATCATGCGGTCGACGCTGACGAAGGGGACGATGGCAAGGCGGGACGGCTGGGTCATGATCAGAGGCTTCCGGAATGGCTGCGGGTCGGGCGGTCCATGATGCGGCGGCCCATCAGGCTGGCGGTAAGGTCGACCATCAGGGTCGCGGTACGGCCGCGTTCGTCGAGGAACGGGTTCAGTTCGACCAGGTCGAGGCTGGAGACCAGGCCGCTGTCGGAGAGCATCTCCATCACCAGATGCGCCTCGCGGAAGGTGGCGCCGCCGGGAACCGTGGTGCCGACGGCCGGCGCGATCGAGGGGTCGAGGAAGTCGACGTCGAGGCTGACATGCAGCAGCCCGTTTGCCTCTTCGATCCTGGCCAGGAAAGCGCGCAGCAGCGGGGCGATGCCGTGCTCGTCGATGGCGCGCATGTCGTGCACGGTCACGCCCGCTTCCTTCAGCGCGCGGCGCTCGGCAGAATCGACGCTGCGCAGGCCCATGGTGCAGACGCGGGCCGGGTCGACTGCGGCGGGCAGGTCGGGGAAATAGCCGTTGAAGCCGGGACGGCCGCTGGCATAGGCGAGCGGCACGCCGTGCAGATTGCCGCTGGTGGTGGTGTCGAGCGTGTGGAAATCCGGGTGGGCGTCGAGCCACAGCACGAAGAGCGGCCGGCCGCGGTCGGCGGCGCGGCGCGCCACGCCGGAGACCGTGCCGGCGGAGATCGAGTGGTCGCCGCCGAGGAAGATCGGCATGGCATCCTTCGACGCGGCGTAGGCGGTCTCGGAAATCGCCGCCGTCCAGGCGGAGATTTCGGGCAGCGCCTTCAGGGCGAGATTGCCATGAGCGACAGGGCGCGCCGCCGCCTTCTCAACCGCGCCCCAGTCCTCGACCTCATGGCCAAGCTCCGACAGCACCGCGACAAGACCTGCGGTGCGCAGCGCGCTCGGCCCCATCTCGCATCCCATCCGGCCCGCGCCGTCCTGCACCGGCGCGCCAACGATCCTGCAGCGCATCACTTCTTTCCGCTTTTGCGTTTGATTTGCCGGAGTGAACCACCGCTGCCTGGCGGTTTGAATAGGGTAAATTGGCATTTCGAAAAGGCCGATCTATCATAGTGGGCATATCGGCTGTTCGAAATGGTCAACATGGACGCGCTCGACGAGAGACTGGTGACGCTTCTGAGGCACGATGCGCGGCGCAGCGTCTCCGATCTCGCGCTCGATCTCGGCGTCTCGCGCGCGACGGTCAGGGCGCGGATGGAGCGGCTGGAAAAGTCCGGCGAGATCATCGGCTACACGGTGGTGCTGCGCGCCGACACGGTTGACCAGAGGATACGCGGCGTGATGATGATCGAGATCGAGGGCCATGCCGCGGACCGCGTGATCAGGGCGCTCGGCGGCTTTCCCGAGGTGTCGACCATCCACACCACCAACGGCCGCTGGGACCTGGTGGTCGAACTCGGCACCGCCTCACTCACGGACTTCGACGCCGTGCTGCGTCGCATCCGGCTGATCCCCGGGATCACCGGCAGCGAGACGAGCCTGCTGTTGGCGACGCCGAGGACGACGAGGGCGAGGCTTGGGTAGAGCGGTTCGTTTTATGGAAACGCCGAACCGCTCGACTTCCTTTTTTGCGCAATTCCGGACTGAAGGCTTCGGCGAGGAGGAAGAGCCGTTAGGGACTTTCCTGGAATTGTTCCAGCAAAGGCGCCAAACCGTCAGGAGTGGGCGGCAGGGCGCTTCCTTTCCGTCGCGACGTTCCTCTATTTTGCCCGGCCAGCATGGGCCGAGCCACAGATCGCGGAGAGCAGCGTCATGCTGAAGACAATCGCGGCCGGCGCCGGCCTGGGCCTTGTCGGGTTCCTCATCGCGCTTTTAACGATGGGCGCAGGGCACGGAACGAACGTTCCCGGTTTCGTCGTGGTCCCCTGGATGATGCTGCTGATGATGGCGGGCGCTGGCGCTTTGCCTGGGCTGCTCGCGGCATGCGCCCAATTCACGATCTATATCCTTCTGATCCGCTCCAAGCCGTTGCTGGCGCTGCCGATCGGGATCGTTCACTGCGTCGCCACAGTATGGGGGACGGCGCGCAACGGAATCTTGTTCTGAAGGCTACAAACGCGAAAAAGCCGCGGCGAACCGCGGCTTTTCGTTTGCTTGATTCCCTGAAGGAAACTGGAGCGGGTGAGGCGATTCGAACGCCCGACCCCAACCTTGGCAAGGTTGTGCTCTACCCCTGAGCTACACCCGCTCGCGCGGCCTTGGGCCGCAAGCCGCGCCTATATGGCCGAAGAGCGCGGCGATTGCAACAGGGAAATGACGGTCTTTGGAGCTAGCTCTTCATAAAGCGAGGGGTGCGTTTCGACCAGGCGAATTCGGTTGGCTCAACCGGGCGATCTTGCCCCAAGGGCATCGTTGGCCGTAAACGGCACAAGCTTTCCAGATGATGCGAGGACCGATGCCGAAGACCGAAGCCGAGCTTTACGCATTTCTTGCCGATCTCGGCATTTCCGTCTCTACGGTGCGCCACCCGCCCTTGTTCACGGTCGCCGATTCGCAGGCGCTGCGCGGAGAGATCCCGGGCGGCCACACCAAGAACCTCTTCCTCAAGGACAAGAAGGACAATTACTTTCTCGTCACCGTCGGCGAGGAGGCCGTGGTGGACCTCAAGCAGATCCACCACCTGATCGGCGCCGCCAGCCGCGTCTCCTTCGGCAAGCCGGAAATGCTGATGGAGCTGCTCGGCGTCATTCCCGGCGCGGTTACCATCTTCGGCCTGATCAACGACACGGCCGGGCGGATCAAGGTGGTTCTGGACCAGGAATTGATGAGCCACGAGGTCATCAACGGCCATCCGCTGACCAATGAAGCGACGACGGCCATCGCCGCTGCCGATCTCGTCAAATTCGTCGAGGCAACCGGCCACGATCCTGTTATCTTGAAAGTCTCGGGCTGATCGCCACATGGATGGCGAAACCGAAATCCGACAATAACGCGCCGCACCCCCGAAGCCGGCGACGACGCGACCGAAAGGGCGACGACATGAGTGACAACAATCCGTTCAGCGGCTCATTTGGCGGCAATGCCGGCCAGTACGCCCAATCCGTGCAATATGGCGGGGCGGACCGCGGCAAGGTCTCGCTCGGCGAGGCGCCTGCGGCCACGGATCTCGTCAAGGACACGACGACCGCGACGTTCGCAGCCGACGTCATCCAGGAATCGCGCCGCCAGCCGGTGCTGGTCGACTTCTGGGCGCCCTGGTGCGGCCCGTGCAAGCAGCTGACGCCGCAGCTCGAAAAGGCGGTCAAGGCTGCCGGCGGCAAGGTCAAGCTGGTCAAGATGAACATCGACGACCATCCCTCGGTCGCCGGCCAGCTCGGCATCCAGTCGATTCCCGCGGTCATCGCCTTCAAGGACGGCCAGCCGGTCGACGGCTTCATGGGCGCCATTCCGGAAAGCCAGATCACGCAGTTCATCCAGAAGGTCGGCGGCAAGGGCGGAGGCGGCGCGCCGCAGATCACCGAAGCGCTGGCCGCGGCCGCCGAGGCGCGCGAGGCGGGCGACACCCAGACCGCGGCCGACATCTATGATGCGATCCTCGAGCAGTCGCCCGAAACCATCGAGGCCATCGCCGGGCTCGGCGAGATCCTGTTCGAGGCCGGCGACAGCCAAGGCGCCGAGGCGGTGCTTGCCAGGGCGCCGGAGGACAAGAAGGACGCGCCGGCGTTTGCCGCGCTGCGCGCCAAGATGACGCTCGCGGCGGAAGCCGCCGCGCTCGGCAATCCGGCCGAGTTCGAACGCCGGCTCGCCGCCAATCCGAACGATCACCAGGCGCGGTTCGACCTGGCGATGGTGCAGAATGCGCGCGGCGAGCGGATGCAGGCCGCCGACAACCTGCTGGCGATCGTCAGGGCCGACCGGACGTGGAACGACGATGGCGCGCGTGCGCAGCTCTTGAAGTTCTTCGAGGCATGGGGGATGACCGACGAGGCGACGCTGTCGGCGCGGCGCAAGCTGTCGTCGCTGTTGTTCTCCTGAGCTTTTTGCCGGCTTTGCTGCTGGCCCCTTTTGCCAGGAGGTCTTGCGCAAGGCGCCAACTGCGCCAGATAGGCGGCAGCGGCTTGCCCCTGCCGGTTGAGGGTTTAAACAGGCTGGGTTGCGTAAGAGGAGATCGCAGATTGATACGCTGCCCGGCGACGCTTTCGAGAGTTGAAGCGCAGGCGGAGGGTTGAGGTGCAGGTCGGAAACGCCCGCTACCGGCTCGCGAGGGATCTGCCGTCGAGGATCCCGGTGTTTCCGCTCGCCGGGGCGCTGCTGCTGCCCGGCGGCCGCATGCCGCTCAACATTTTCGAGCCGCGCTACCTGGAGATGATCGATGAGGCGATGGCCGGGCCGCGGTTGATCGGCATGATCCAGCCCAGCCTCGACGGCGCGTTGCGCCACGACGGCGAGCCCGAGCTTTGCAGCGTCGGCTGTGCCGGGCGCATCATCTCGCTTGCCGAGACCGGCGACGGGCGCTACTTGATCTCGCTGCAAGGCGTCTGCCGCTTCCGCGTCACGGATGAGCTGGCGGTCAAGACGCCGTTCCGGCAATGCCGGATGGCACCCTTCCTCGCCGATCTCGAGGAGGATCCGGCCGGTGCCGAGGTCGACCGCCCTGCCCTGCTCAAGGCGTTCCGCGCCTATCTGCAGGCCAACGACCTCGAGGCCGACTGGGAAAGCGTGAGCCGCGCGGAGAACGCCATGCTGGTCAACGCGCTGTCGATGATGGCGCCCTATGGGCCGGCCGAGAAGCAGGCCCTGCTCGAGGCGGCGGACCTGAAGACGCGCGCCGAGACGCTGATCGCCATCACCGAAATTACGCTGGCGCGCGAGGATGAGGATTTTGGCTCGAGCCTGCAGTAAGCGCAATGATTCAGGTGAAATCGGCCTGACCTGAATCTCAACACTTAGGCCGGCGGCAGTTGGACAATGGAAAAGCGAGATGGCGGACGGACGTGACGGGCGCAAAGCCACGGTCGACCCGAAATTGCTGGAACTGCTCGCCTGCCCGCTGACCAAAGGACCGTTGACCTGGGACGCCGAGCGCAGCGAACTGATCTCGCGCGTGGCGAAGCTTGCCTATCCGGTGCGTGACGGCATCCCGATCATGCTGCCTTCGGAAGCGCGCACGATCTCGGCCGAAGACGCGCTCAAGCCGCCGCCGCGGCTCGGCGGTCCGTCGTGAATCGCGCCGGCGGGCCGGTTGCCGCTACTGGAAATTGCGCCCCTTGGGCATGACCCGTTGCGCCGCGCCCGACAGGGCGTCGACATCCTGCCGCTCCACCGGCAGGCTGCGGTTCGCGGAGCGCTCCGGTCCATTCGATGACCCGGCGGGCTGATGCTCGATGGTGGGCGGCTCCTGCAGGAGGACGCTCAGCCAGGGCGTCAAATCCTCGATCCTGTCGGCGACGATGTGGATGACATCCGATTCCTGCTGCAGCTTGCCGGTGACGCGGATGAAGCGTGCGCCCATCACGATAGAGCGGAAGCGGTCGAAGACGCGCGGCCAGATGATGACATTGGCGATCGCCTTTTCGTCCTCCAGCGTTAGGAAGATCGCATTGCCCTTGCCGGGGCGCTGGCGCACCAGCACCAGGCCGGCGACGGTGACGCGGCGGCCGTCGCGCACCGACGGCAGGCGGACATTAGGGGTGATGCCGGCGCGGTCAAGCCGCTCGCGCAGGAAGGCGACGGGATGTTCCTTCAGCGACAGGCCGAGCGAGCGATAGTCGTGGACGACATGCTCGCCGAGCGGCATTTTCGGCAGCTTCGTCTCGGGCTCCAGCTCGCGCAGGCGGAGCGTGGGCTGGTCGAACAGCGGCAGTTTCTCGGCTGCGCTCCTGCCGTCCAGCGCGCGCACCTCCCAGAGCGCCGCGCGGCGGTCGAGGCCGAGCGAGCGGAAGGCGTCTGCCTGGGCCAGCCTTTCGATCTCGCCAACATCGAGGCCCGAACGCAGCCAGACATCCCTGACCGATCGATAGCCGTCGCCGCGCCGGGCGACGGCGGCCTCCATCCCTTCCTCCGAAAGCCCCTTGATCTGACGGAAGCCAAGCCGCACCGCATGAGCCGTCTCGATGACGCCGCGCATCGAGGCATGGCGTTCGAGGATGCGCGAAGGATCGAAACCGGCCTCCTCCAGCCTGCAATCCCAGACGGAATGGTTGATATCGACCTCGCGCACCTCCACGCCATGGTCGCGCGCGTCGCGAACCAGCTGGGCGGGCTGATAGAACCCCATCGGCTGCGAGTTCAAAATCGCGGCGCAGAAGACGTCGGGATAGAAGGTCTTGAACCAGCAGGAGGCATAGACCAGCAGCGCGAAGGAGGCGGCATGGCTTTCCGGAAAGCCATATTCGCCAAAGCCTTCGATCTGCTTGAAGCAACGTTCGGCGAATTCCTTTTGGTAGCCCTTGTCGACCATGCCGTCGATCATGCGCTGGCGGTAGTTGCCGATCGTGCCGGTGCGCTTGAAGGTGGCCATGGCGCGCCGCAGCTCATCGGCCTCGCCCGGCTGGAAGCCGCCGGCAACGATGGCGATCTTCATCGCCTGCTCCTGGAACAGCGGCACGCCCAGCGTCTTGCCGAGAATCTCCTTCAATTCCGGCTTCGGGTATTCGGCTTTCTCTTTGCCCTGCCGTCTACGCAGATAGGGGTGCACCATGTCGCCCTGGATCGGGCCGGGCCGCACGATAGCCACCTCGATGACGAGATCGTAGAATTCACGCGGTTTAAGCCGCGGCAGCATCGACATCTGGGCGCGTGACTCGATCTGGAAGACGCCCAGCGTGTCGGCCCGGCAGATCATGTCGTAGACGCGAGGGTTCTCCGGTGGCAGCGAGCTCAACTGATGCGGCCGGCCGTATTTGTCACGCGCCTGCGGATAATGATGCGTGAGCAAGGTCAGGGCTCGCTTCAGGCAGGTCAGCATGCCGAGCGCCAGCACATCCACCTTGAGGATCTTCACCGCGTCGAGATCGTCCTTGTCCCACTCGACCATCTTGCGCTCTTCCATCGCCGTCTTGACGATGGGCACGACCTCGTCGAGCCGGTCGCGGGTGATGACGAAGCCGCCGACATGCTGGGAGAGATGGCGGGGGAAGCCGATGATCTCGTTGGCGCGTTCCAGCACCTGCCGCGACAGCGGATCGGCGCGGTCGAGGCCGCCGGCATTGGCTTCCCTTTCGCCGAGCTCCGAGGTCGACCAGCCCCAGATGGTGCTCGACAGGGCGCTCCGGACGTCTTCGGACAAGCCCATGGCCTTCGCCACCTCGCGCAGGGCGGAGCGGCCGCGATAGCTGATGACGGCGGCGGCCAGCGCCGTGCGCTTGGCGCTGTATTTCTCGTAAATATAAGCGATGACCTCGTCGCGCCGTTCATGCTCGAAGTCGACGTCGATGTCGGGAGGCTCGTTACGTTTCTCGGAGATGAAGCGCTCGAAGAGGGCATCGATCCGGTCAGGGCCGATCTCGGTGATGCCGATGCAGAAGCAAATGACCGAATTGGCGGCCGAGCCGCGCCCCTGGCAAAGGATGCCCTTGCTGCGGGCGAATTTCACGATGTCATAGACGGTCAGGAAATAGCGCGCATAGTTCAGCCGCTCGATCAAAGCGAGCTCGCTGCCGATGCGCCGCAGCACTTCTTCCGGGATTCCGGCCGGATAGCGCACGGCCGCTCCTTCCCGCGCCAGGCGTTCGAGCTCGGCCTGCGGTCCGAGCCCGGATTCCGTCGGCTCGTCCGGATAATTGTATTCGAGGTCGCTGAGCGAGAAGGTGAGCTCGTCGGCGAAGCGCAGCGTCTCCGCCAGCGCTTCAGGGTGTCGGCGGAAAAGCCGCGCCATCTCCAGCGGCGTCTTCAGATGACGCTCGGCATTTGCCGTCAGCTCCAGCCCGACCTCGGAAACCGGCGTGTTGAGGCGGATCGCGGTCAGCACGTCCTGCAGCGGGCGGCGGTCGGCGGCATGATAGAGCACGTCGTTGGTCGCCATCAGCGGGATGTGCAGATGTTGGGCCATCGCCGCCGCCTGCTCGATACGGAAGCGGTCGTTGCCGCCGTAATCAGGCGCCACGGCAAGCCGAAGCGCGGCGCCGAAACGATCCTTAAGCCGGCTAATGAGCGTCAGATTGTCTTCCGCGCCTCCCGACAGGTTGGGCAGGATCGCCAGCGACATCAGATCGCCCCATTCGAGAAGGTCGTTGAGTTCGAGCAGCGTCGCGCCCTTCTCGTTCTCGTCGCGCAGATTGGCCTGCGTCAGCATGCGGCAGAGATGTCCCCAGCCCTTGCGGTCGCGGGGGTAAGCCAGAATGTCCGGCGTGCCGTCGCAAAAAACCAGGCGGCAACCGGGATGATAGGGCAGCTTCTCGACCCTGGCCTGCTGCCAGGCCCGCACGACGCCGGCGACCGTGTTGCGGTCGGCAAGGCCGATCGAGGAAAAGCCGTGGAATTTCGCCGTGACCACCAGCTCCTCGGGCTTGGAGGCGCCGCGCAGGAAGGAAAAGTTCGACTGGATGCCGAACTCGGCATAGGGGATGGCGGTCAGCGCGTTCATGCGAAGACGCCGTGCATGAACCAGCGCGGCGCGGCATGCGAGGCGCTGCTGTAGAGGCCCTGGCGGTAGAGCCAGTAGCGGCGCCCTTCGCTGTCCTCGATGCGGTAATAGTCGCGCGTCGGCGCCTCTTCCTCACCGGGCAGCTGCCGCCACCATTCGGCGGCGATGCGCTCCGGCCCTTCGGCGCGGGCGACGCGATAAAGCGCGCGCCGCCAGCGGAAATTCATCGGCGGGCCCTCGGGGATCTCGGTCGCCGGCACCTCGATCGGCTCGGGCGAGCGGAACAGCCGTACCGGCCGCTCCGGCGGGAAGATGGTCATCGGCGGTGCTGTCCGGTCGGGCTTCGGCGGCCTGCGCCTTTGCGGCGCCTCCGCGAAAGGAACCGTGGTAACGGCGCGCTCCGGCAGGTGGCTATCGACGACGACCGGCTTCAGCACGGCGGCTTCGCCGAGACGGGCACGCACGCGGTCGGCGAATAAAGCGATGTCGGCGTCATCGTCGCTTGTCTCGCCGGCAAGGTCGCCCTGCAGCATGTCGAAGGCGGCGACCGAAAGCACCGACAGCCGCACGAGGTCGAAGCCGAAGCCGGCATCGATGGTCTGTTCCAGCGCGGTCAGCCGTTCGTGAAACAGCTTTCGGATCAGCTGCGGCTCGCGCATGGGCCGCGAGGTGCCGACCGCGATGCGGCTGACGGCGCCGTCGACGCGGAAGAGGAGAAGGGCGAGCGCCCGCGCGCCTTCGCCGCGGCGCTCGAGGTCGGCCTTCAAGGCAACGGCAAGCCGGCTCACCAGCCGCTCGATGTCGTCGGTGAGCACGATCGGCTCGGCAAGATGGCGCTCGACCGAGAGCGGCGCCACGGGAAGGCGCGGCGACACCGCCTCGTCGAGCCGGCCGAGCGCCTGGTCGAGGCGCAGAAGCAAGGTGGCGCCGAAGCGGCGGGCGAGCGGCGCGCGGGGTGCGGCCATCACCGCCCCCGCCGTGCGCAGGCCGACGCTTTCCAGGCTGGCGCGGGTTTCCGGCGCGATGCGCAGCGCCGAAAGCGGCAGGGGCGAAAGCAGCGCCGCCTCCTCGCCGCCGGCAACGATGCGGTCGCCGTGGAAGCGCGCCGCCGCCCAGGCGGCGCCCGGCGTCGAGGCGAGGCCGGCGCGAACATCGAAACCCTGCTGGAAGAAACGGGTGAGGATCTCGTCCTGCATGGCCCGCTCGCCACCAAACAGGTGCGTGCAGCCGGTGACGTCGAGAAACAGCCCGTCCTCGCCGTCGATCGCCACCAGCGGCGTGTAGCGGTCGCACCAGTCGGCGAGGCCTTCGAGCAGGCGGCGGTCGGCCTCCGGGTCGGCCTCCACCACATCGATCGACGGATGCATGGCGCGCGCGTCGGCAATGCCCATGCCGCGCTTCAGCTTCAGCGCCTCAGCCCGCTCGTCGAGGGCTGCGATGCGCTGGGCGTTGCTGTCGCGATGGCTGATCACAAGCGGTGGGCAAGATGGGGGCAGGTGATGCGAGGGCCGGGAACGCCAGGACCGCCCCAGACGCTGGCGCAGGATCCGCTCCGCGCAAAGATAGGGGAACCACAGCGACAGAATTCGCTGCCCGCTCTTCCTCGGGCCTTCTTTCGGCAAAAGCGTGCTCATCGGGGTTCCACTCCAGTGTGAATTGTCCGGGCAGGGCCGTGCGGCTCTTGCCGATATCGACGGTGAAGGCGGGGCGGCCGATCGAGCCGGCCAGCGCGCCGGCGAGCGTTTCGCGGCTCGCCGCGGGCGCTGCCGAAACAATGAGGCGCACGGGCGCCGCGGTGGGCTCGGCCTGGCCGGCCTGACGCAGCAAAAACACCGGCCGGCCGGCGCTCTGGGCGCGGGCGTGCAGCCGCCGCGTCGCGGTAAGGTCGAGAAGCCGCGGGCTGCCGCGGATCTCGAGGAGGACGGCGGCGAAGGCCGTCATGCGGGCGGCCTCCTCGGCGATCCACAGCGCGTCGACCAGTTTCGGCGCTTCGGAAAACAGCAATTGTTCGGGCTCGATGCCGAAGAAGGCGTGGAGGCCCCTGGCATAGGGAAAGCCGGCCTCGCGGAAAATCTCCGCCGTTCCGATCCAGAGGACCGGCAGGCCCTGCTTCTGTTTGAGGATCAGGCTGGCGAGCGACAGCGCAAAGCCGGCCACGGCGCCGGCATCGCGGGTCTCCAACCCATGGATTTCACTGAGCGCCGCCTTGGGCACGCCGCCGCCGAGGGCAGTGTCGAGGCGTTCTATGCCGGTATGCAGGAAGGCATCCGGCGAGGCCACAGCGAGGCCGCGCCGGACGATGGTGATTTCGGGGGTGACATCCGATCCCGCGGCATCGCCAGCTATTTGTTTTTTTGCAAGTCCGGACGGAAAACCGCTTCGCACTGTTCCTGGAATCGCTTTTGGCGCGCCGGAAGCCGGCGCTTCCAGGCGCTCGGGCAGCGTTCCCTCGATCTTCGCGATCTGGCGGCGCAGGGCAAAAACAGTTTCCCGCGCCACGACGCTTATCGCCATGACGTTCACTTCCGGCAGTAGTTGTTCCTGTTATGTTCTTATAGATTCCAGAGGGGCCTGGAAGAGTCAAGCGGAGTCGCAAGGAATTTATTCCTTCTGCTTTTCAGCTTCCAAGATCCAGCCGCCGGCCCATTTGCCTCGACAGGCGCGAAAGCCTATATGCCGAGGTCAAAGGAAACCTCATGGCCCGCATCTACAAGACCCGCATCTGGCATGACCAACTCTCGCCATCGATGGATGAGATGGAACTTCTGGCGCTGGAGGCCTACGCCCATCTGCCGGAGGAGTTCCGCAAGCTCACCGGCGAGATCATCATCCAGATCGCCGATTTTCCGACCGACGAGATCATGGACGACCTGTCGCTGGAGACGCCCTTCGATCTGCTTGGCCTGTTCGAGGGGCGCGGCATCGCCGAGCGCTGGAACCCGCAAACCGGCGAGGGGCCGAACCGCATCACGCTCTACCGCCGCGCCATCCTCGACTATTGGGCCGAGAACGAGGAGACGCTGGGCGACATCGTCACCCACGTGCTGATCCACGAAATCGGCCACCATTTCGGCCTGTCGGACGACGACATGGAGCGGATCGAGGAAGCGGCCGAGCAGGCAGCGGCGGGGTGACGAATGAGAGGGCTGCCGTCCTTTCCTACCAATCGCTGAGCTTGGTGTCCGAGGTGTATTCCTGGCCCTCGATATCCTTCACCACGGCCTGGCCGCAGCGCATCGACTTGGTCGTCTTGTCATAGGCATAGGTCGGCGAGCCGAACAGGTGCCAGCCTTTGTTCAGGGCCGCCGTCACCTTATGGCAGAAAGTGGAATCGTCCGGACCGGACAGAAAGCGGTAGAGTTTCATTTTCGACCCTGTCGTGACCAATGCTTGTCTATCTTTCCTGGAATCGCTCGAGCGCATCATGCGCCGATGATTGCGGCCTTCGCCAGAAGTTTCTCGGCATCCGCCAGATGCAGCCGCTCGACCATGCGGCCGTCCAGCGCAATGACGCTTTTGCCGGCATTTTCGGGCCGTGAGAACGCCTCCCTGATCGCCCGCGCCCTGGCCAGCGCCTCCGGCGCGGGCGCAAAGGCGCGGTTCGCGGGCTCGATCTGGGCGGGGTGGATCAGCGATTTGCCGTCAAAACCCATGGCGGCCGCCTCGGCGCATTCCCGCGCGAGGGCGTCGAGGTCGCGAAAATCGTTGGCGACGCCGTCGATCACGTCGAGGCCGCCGGCGCGGGCGGCGAGCACAAGCTGCAGCAGCCAGGGCGTGAGATAGCGCCGGTCGGGCGTTGCCGAAATGCCAGTTGCCTTCACCAGATCGTTCGTTCCGGCGACGAAACAAGCGAGGCGGGAAGAGGGATCGCGGCCAAGCTCGGCGATGGCGCCGACGTTGAGCAGCGCCTTGGGCGTCTCGATCATCGCCCAGAGTTTCACGGTATCTGGGGCGAAATTGTCGTCGAGCAGGTCGCCGGCCTCGAGGATGTCGCGCGGCGTGCCGATCTTGGGCAAAAGAATGCCGTCGGGCTCTGCCTTGGCGACGGTCAACAGGTCGTCGATGCCCCATTCACTGCCGAGCGGATTGATGCGCACCACCATCTCGCAGCGGCGCGCCGGCCGCGCGGCGAGGATGCCGGTAAGCTTGTCGCGGGCGGAAACCTTGTCGGCCAGCGCCACGCCATCCTCGAGGTCGATGATGACGGTATCGCAGGCGAGCGAGGCGATCTTGGCCAGCGCCTTGTCGTTTGAGGCGGGCACGTAGAGCACGGAGCGGCGCGGGCGGTAGGTGTCAGAGGTCATGGCCGATCTATGCCGGCTTGCAGCGGGCGAGGCAAGGCGCGGCACCATAGAACTCATTTGCGTTCTGGCTAATTGTCGAAGCCGGCGCCGCCCCTCATTGCCCTGCCGGGCATTTCTCCCCGTATAGTGACGGGGAGAAAGGGCCTGGCCGCGATGTCGGCTCCTGCAATGCTGGCGATTGGCGAAGCCGGCGATGGCAGCGCCCCTCTCCCCGTCACTATACGGGGAGAGGATGCCGGCAGGCAGGTGAGAGGCGGCGCCAGCCTGAAACGACTTTGCTCCTGCACGAAATCTGCAAATCCTTGCGGAAAACCTCCTCCAATCCGCCGCGCGCTTTCCGCAGCCGCCGGCGAAACAGGCGGCATGCGAACACATCACAGATCCCGCTGGTCCCTGCCCCGGCGCCTCCGCAACGAAGGCTGGTGGTTGGTCGAGCCGCAGAGGCCGCGCATAACGGCGGTCATGCTTCCTTTCATCCCAAGATCACGGCTGCGACATGCCATGCGAGCGGCGGCGCTCGGGACGGTTCGGTCTTGACGCCAGCTTTCACGACTGGCGGCCTTTGCGCGCTCTCGACAAGCACGGCCCGCTTGCTAATCCTGTCATGACAAAACCGTATTCAGCGAGCTGCCGATTCCATGCCGCACAACATCCTCGTCGCCGACGACGATCCGCATATCCGCGAGATCATCTGCTTCGCGCTGGAAAAGGCCGGCATGAAGACGGCCGCCGTCGCCGACGGCGCCGCCGCGCTGCAAGCGGTCGAACGCCGCGCGCCCGACCTCATCGTGCTCGACATCGGCATGCCGGAGATGGACGGGCTGGAGGTCTGCCGCAGGCTGCGGCAGCGCTCCGACGTGCCGGTGCTGTTCCTGTCGGCCCGCGATGAAGAAATCGACCGTATCCTCGGCCTTGAAATGGGCGGCGACGACTATGTGACGAAACCGTTCAGCCCACGCGAGCTGGTTGCCCGCGTCAACGTCATCCTGCGGCGGGCGCGCCCGGCGGTGGTGGAGGAAGACGCCGACGACCGTCAGTTCGCGCATGGCAAGCTCGTGCTGGTTCCGGCAAGTCATGCTGCGAGCTTTGAAGGCAAGCCGCTCACCCTAACAGCGATCGAGTTCGCGATTCTGAAAGGTTTTCTTGGCCGCCCGCAGCATGTGCTTGGCCGCGATGCGGTGATGGCCAATGCCTACCAATCCAACATCCATGTCTCGGAACGCACGGTCGACAGCCATATCCGCAACATCCGCGCCAAGTTGGCGGCGGTCGGCTGTTCGGATGCGATCGCGACCGTGCATGGCGTCGGCTTCCGGCTCGGCCGATGCGGTGGCTGAGCAAGGAGAAATGGCGGCCCAGGCTCGCCACCGTGGTCGTCGCCATCCTGATCGTGGTGATGGCGCTGCCGCTGGTCGGCCTGTTCTTCTTCCGGCTCTATGAAAACCAGCTGATCCGCCAGACCGAGGGCGAGCTCATCGCACAGGGCGCGGTGATTGCCGCCGTCTATGCCGATGCGGTGCGCGCGGCCGGCATTGCACCGGAACGGTTGGGAACGCCGATCTCGGCGGATCCGGCAAGGGACAATAATTACCCCTATCAGCCGATCGAGCCGCAGCTCGACCTTGCCTCCGACAATGTCATGCCGTCGCGACCGGCGGCCGTTCCCGCCACCGCCGATCCGGACTTCGCGGCCATAGGCGCAAAGCTCGACGGCATTCTGGACGAGGCGCAGAAGACAACGCTTGCCGGCTTCCGGCTGCTCGATCCGCATGGCGTGGTGATTGCCGGCGGCGGTGAGGTCGGACAGTCTTTCGTTGCGGTCGAGGAGGTGCGGCAGGCGCTCGCAGGCGCCTATGCAAGCGAGCTTCGCCTGCGGATCCCCGACCAGCCGCCGCCGCCGCTCTATTCGGTGAGTCGCGGCACCAAGGTGCGCGTCTTCGTCGCCTTGCCGGTCGAGCTCGACGGCAGGGTCGCCGGCGTGGTCTATATGTCGCGGACGCCGAACAACATCGTGAAACATCTCTATGGCGAGCGCGGCAAGGTCACGCTCGCGGCGATCGCGATTCTCGGCGGCACGCTGCTGATCGCGCTGGTGTTCATCCGCACCGTCAGCCGGCCGATCTACGCGCTGATCGAGCGCACCAAACGCATCGCCGCCGGCGACCGCGAGGCAATGCGGCCGCTCGCCCATCACGGCACGCGCGAGATGGCGGCGCTGTCGGCCGCCTTCCTCGACATGGCGCAAAAACTCCAGGCGCGCTCCGACAGCATCCAGACCTTCGCCACCCATGTCTCGCATGAGCTGAAATCGCCGCTGACGGCGATCCAGGGCGCGGCCGAGCTGCTCAGGGATTCCGGCGGGACGATGGACGAGGACGAGCGACGGCGTTTTTCCAACAACATCGTCACCGATGCCGGGAGGCTCAATCTCTTGGTGCGCCGGCTGCTCGAACTGGCGCGCGCGGAAAACCTGGCGCCGAGCGGCGAAAGCACGACAATCGGCGCGGCGCTGGCGCTGCTGCCGGTCGAGGCCAGGCTGGAGGTACGCGTCGAATCGGGCAGCGATATCGGCCTCGGCATCTCGGGCGAGAATCTCGCGATCGTGCTCGCCAACCTCGTCGACAATTCCGCACGGCACGGCGCGAAGCAGGTGACGGTCGGCGCCGAAAAGGCGGGCGAAAGGGTGGCCCTCCACGTCGACGACGACGGCGGCGGCATTTCGGCGGCCAATCGCGCAAGAATATTCGAGCCGTTCTTCACCACAAGACGCGAGGCCGGCGGCACCGGCATGGGCCTCGGCATCGTGCTGGCCCTCCTGAAAGCGCATGATGGCACGATAACGCTGGTTGACTCCGAACGCGGCGCGCGCTTCGAGATCAATTTGCCGGTCGCGTGAGGACCGGTGAATCGGAGAACAAAGTGCGTTACGACATCGTCATCATCGGCGGCGCCATCGTCGGGTCCTCGGTCGCCTACTATCTGCGCGAAGAAGGTTTTACCGGCTCCATCGCGCTGATCGAGCGCGATCCGCAATTCTCGCAAGCGGCGACGACGCTGTCCCTGGCCTCGATCCGCCAGCAATTTTCCATTCCTGAAAACATCCGCCTGTCGCAATTCACGCTGAAGCTGTTCCGGCGACTGAAAGAGACTTTCGGCGCCGATGCCGATATCGGCTTTCGCGAGGGCGGCTATCTGATCCTCGCCGGCGAGGCGGGGCTGCCGATCCTCAAGGCCAATCACGAGGCGCAGATCGCCGAAGGCGCCGATATCGTGCTGGAGGATGCAGGCCAGCTCGCCCGCCGCTTCTCCTGGCTTTCAACCGAAGGCATTTCCGCGGGCGCCTATGGCCGCGGCGGCGAGGGCTGGTTCGACGCGCATGCGCTGCTGATGCTGTTCCGTAAGGCGCTGCGCGAGAGGAGGATCGACTTTATCACCGCGTCGGTCACCGGTATCGCGCGCGAGGGCAGTCGCGTCACCGGCGTCGCCCTCGACAATGGCGAGACGCTGGAGGCGGGTATCATCGTCAATGCCGCCGGTCCGAACGCCGGCAAGGTGGCCGCCCTTGCGGGGCTCGCGCTGCCGGTCGAGCCGCGCAAGCGCAACGTCTTCGTCTTCGAGGCACGGGAAAAATATGCCGACATGCCGCTGCTGGTCGATCCCTCCGGCATCTATGTGCGGCCGGAAGGCTCGGTCTATCTCACCGGCGGCGCCGAGCCGGAGGAAGGCGACCATGCACCCGATCCAAACGATTTCGAGGTCGAGTGGCCGCTGTTCGAGGACGTGATCTGGCCGACTTTAGCCACCCGCGTCCCAGCCTTCGAGGCGATCAAGCCGACGCGCGCCTGGGTCGGGCATTATGATTACAACACGCTCGACCAGAACGCGGTTATCGGGCCGCATCCGGAGGTGGAAAACTTCCTCTTCGCCAACGGCTTCTCCGGCCATGGCCTGCAGCAGGCGCCGGCGGTGGGCAAGGCGCTCTCGGAACTCATCGTGCATGGCGGCTATCGGACGATCGATTGCACGGCGTTCGGATATGAGCGCGTCGCGGCGGGGCGGGCGTTCAGGGAATTGAACGTCATCTGACGCATAATCGCATCGACCGCCAGCGCGTTGCCGAGCGCATGCCCGCGCGCCGTATTGTCGAAAATGCACCACACCTCGGTGGCTGAGGCGCCCGCGTCGGCGAGCTGGGCGCTGATTTCCAGCAGCCGGCCGGCGTCGTAGTCCGAAAAATAGACATGCGGCGCGCCGTGAAAGCGGAAATAGGCGAGCTCATGCCAGCCGCCGGGCGCGGAAGCGGCGGGAACTGAGGCAGGGTCCGCCGCCACGCGCCCGACGCGGAGGCGGCTCAGCAAAGCGTCTGCTCCCGGCTCGAACCAACTGGCGTGACGCGGTTCGCAGACCAAGCGGCAGTCGGTCTTGTCGTGCAACAAAGCGAAGAACTTTTTGGCTATCTGCCTGTCGAATTGCAGACTGGGCGGCAGCTGGACCAAGAGGGCGGACAGCTTCTCACCGAGACCTCCGACCTCGCCCATGAAAGCATCCAGAAGATCACGGCAATCTATGAGGCGGCGCTCATGAGTCGCGGCTTTGGGCACTTTAACGGAGAACCGAAAATGATCCGGGACCGAGCACGCCCAGCGCTCATAGGTTTCGCGCTGATGCGGTTTGTAGAAGGAGGAGTTGATCTCCACGACAGGAAGACGCGAAGCGTAACGCTCCAATTGCGAGCCCGTCGCCGGAACAGAGGACCTGTGCGCTGCCGGTATGGTCCATCCGGCTGTTCCGACAAAAGGTTTGTTTTCGGCCATGTCGACAATCTGGACAGGCGCGCCTGCAGGTCAAGGTGGGGCTCAGGCGGCGAGGCGGCAGCCCAGATGTGCCTGTAGCCAGCCGAGCACGCGCGCCCAGCCTTCGGCGTGCTCCGCCGCGGCGTCCGGGAAGCCGGCGAAGCCGCCATGGCAGACGGTGAGCCGCGTGCCGGCAGAGGTCGGTTCCAGCAGATAGGCAACTGTCGTTTCGTGACGGCCGAGCGTCGGGTGATCCCAATCGTAGCGCCTCGTCTGCACGACCCTGCGCCCCGTCTCGATCTCGAGGAAGCTGCCGCTGGCGGGCAGGGTCCTGCCGTCGGCCGTCCTCGCGATGACGCGCCACGATCCGCCGACGCGCAGATCGGCGGCCCAGCCGATCACCCGGTAGGTCTCGGCCGACCCCCACCAGCGCTCGACGTCGCTGGTGAGAAGCGCGGTGACGACTTGTTGCGGCGAAGCGGGAAGTTCCGCCGAAGCCATGACCGTCTCGGTGTTCGCCATGGCGCGCGGCCAGCCATGCGGCAGTATCATTGCCAACCTCCTCCGCGGCCGTTCAATACCTGATTCAGACCTTCGATGGCGGGCGCTCGAAACCCTTGCCGGTCTCCAGCAGGCTCTTGAGGCTCGCCAGCACCAGCGGCCAGCCCTTGGACACGTTCGGAATCAGCCGGTGCGGGCCGTCGGCCTCGTGGGTGACGGCAAGCTTCATCAGCTCGCCGTCCTTTTCGATGGTGAAGGTACAGCGCGTGTAGCCGTCTTCCTTCACCTCGGGCAGCCATTCGTTGCGCCATTTGATGACCAGACGCCGGGGCGGATCGATCTCGAGGATCTCGCCCGAGTCGGCCACGCGGCCGTCCGGGAAGATCAGCTTCCAGCTCGAACCCACCTTCCAGTCGCTCTCCTGGTAGGAGCAGAGGAAGAACTGCCGGTTGAACTCCGGATCGGTCAGCGCCGTCCAAAGCTTTTCGGGCGTGGTGCGGATGTAGGTGACGTAGACGAAAGTGTTGTCGCTCACGGCTCTTCCCTTTCAAGTCGTTTCTTCAGGTCGCTCAAGGCATCCAGCCGATGGCGCTCGAATTTGCCGATCCAGCGCTCGGCGATCTCGTTGATCGGCACGGGGTTGAGGTAATGCTCCTTCTCGCGGCCGCGGCGAACGGTGGCGACAAGGTTCGCCTCCTCGAGAATTGCCAGGTGTTTGGTCACCGCCTGGCGCGTCATGTCCATGTGCTCGCAGAGCGCGTTCAGCGTCTGTCCGTTCCTGGCATAGAGGCTGTCCAGCAATTGGCGGCGGGTCGGGTCGGCCAAAGCGCGAAAGACGGCATCCATGGTCATGGCCTTAATAGGCAACCATTTGGTTGCATGTCAAGCTGCAAAGTTTATTCGACGAGAAAGACGGTGCAGGCACCCCGGCCTGCTTGCCGACGATGCATTGCGACTGCTACTGAAATTCATCTTCTGAATAATAGACGGTATGGTTCTTGCAATGAAAGGTTGGATCGGATGCCTCTCATTTACGACTATGACTTTCAGTCCATTTTCCCTTTAGCTGTATACAAGGACGACACGTGCCAGCGACTCTTGGCGCGGGCCGGCATTGCTCACAACATTAAGGGTAATTACGTCGCGCTGTTTCGCGATCCGGTTACGGTTGCCGCACTTTGGGCGGCGCCGGACACTGTCAAGGCGGCCGTTTTGAAGTCGGATTTCGGCATCCTGCTGTTCGAAGGCGAATCCGATTCGACCCGCGATAAAGCCGAGTTCATCAAAAAGACTCTGCTCGAACATGCCGCACAGAGCATCAGCGCCAATTGGGATGACCGAACGGTCAAGATGGCCGTCTTCAAGCTTCACATGTTCTGCAAATCGATCACTAAGGGAGAATTGGTGGACGAAAGGGGCAAGATTCGGTGCTCAAACTGGGTTGAGCAGCAAGTCAGGGCGGCCGGGGTCACCGAACCGTTTGACGTCAGCCAGGCCTTGGATGCGATGATCAGTGACGTAGTAGGCCGCACTGCTGGGGGGCGGCCGACGCCGCCGACACAGACAGCGAGACCTACGCCGGCTCCTGCGCCGAGAATATCGTTGCGTTCGATTTTCGGGCGCTGGCGTCAATAGCGGTTGACATCAGCGCGTCAGCGCTTGCGGGAGAACCAGAAGGCGTCGGTCATGCGTGTCATGCCGATGCGCTCGTAGAAGCCGACGGCATCGGGCATCGAGATCAGGCTGATGGCGACCGAAGGGCCGAGCTGGCGGCGCGCCTCGTCCATCAGGCCTTTGCCGATGCCGAGCCCTTGCGCCGAGGCGGACACGGCGAGCTCGGAGATATAGCAGACCCAGGAGAAGTCAGTCACCCCGCGCGCAACGCCGACAAGCGGCTTGCCCTCGCTGTCGAGACGCGCCGTCAGCACCAGGTTGGCATTACTGAGCATCGTCTTCAGGCGCGCCTCGTCATCGATCGGGCGCGTTTCGCCGAGGCCGGATTCGACCAGCACGCGGCGGAATTCGGCGACATTGAGGGCGGCTCGCTGGCGTAGAGGACTTTGGAAGGACGGGCCATGGTCGCAGACTGCACCGGCCGCACAGAATTTCGAAGCCGTTTTTTGAGGTGTTCCAGTTCCGTCCACCCTGCCCGCCTTTGGCCCAAGGGCAGTGCACGAACAGTTGCCTTTCATTTGCCGCCGGCTTTGTGTAAAGCCGTGCGCAAAATTCCCCGCAGAGAGAAGACGGGTAAGGACCATGGACAAATTCACCAAGCTCACCGGCGTCGCGGCGCCCATGCCGATCGTTAACGTCGATACCGACATGATCATCCCGAAGGATTATCTGAAGACGATCAAGCGCACCGGGCTTGGCACCGGCCTGTTCGCCGAGATGCGCTACAAGGACGACGGCTCGGAGAACTCGGATTTCGTGCTCAACAAGCCGGCCTATCGCAAGGCGCAGATCCTGGTCGCCGGCGACAATTTCGGCTGCGGCTCGAGCCGCGAGCACGCGCCCTGGGCGCTGCTCGATTTCGGCATTCGCTGCGTCATCTCGACGTCGTTCGCCGATATTTTCTACAACAACTGCTTCAAGAACGGCATCCTGCCGATCACGGTCAGCCCGGAAGACCTGGACAAGCTGATGGACGACGCCTCGCGCGGTTCCAACGCCACGCTGTCGATCGACCTCGAAGCCAAGGAGATCCGCGGCCCGGATGGCGGCGTGGTCAAGTTCGATCTCGACGACTTCAAGCGTCACTGCCTCTTGAACGGCCTCGACGATATCGGGCTGACCATGGAGAAGGCCGGCGCCATCGCGTCCTTCGAGAAGAAGAACGCCGAGCTGCGCCCCTGGGCCTGAACGGCTGAGGCACTTGTGATAGATAGCCCGGCCGCAAGCGGCCGGGTTCGTGTGGCTGAACGGAGGGACAGTCATGACACGCCCGCTTCTGGCCGGCGCCTGCGCCTTGGCGGCGATCCTTCTGGCGGTGTCCAGGGCGACCGCGGCGCCGCAGGCGCCCGCGCCTTCCGACCAGCCCGCCGCCGATCAAGGGGCGGCCGATCAAGGCGCATCGAGCACTTCTGACGCCGCTCCCGCCGACACCGACAAACAGGCGCCGATCCCGTTCGAGGACGGCCAGCTCACCATCACGCAGCCGGAGCAGGACGGCGAGAAGATGCTCGCCTATGACGGCAAGCAGCTGGCCAGCAATTACGACGTCTCCTTCGACAGGATCGTCAAGATCGGCGACGTCAACGTGGCGCTGGTCGATGTCGGCGACGGCGGCAACCAGTGCGGCCCGGCCAAGGTCATCGTCTGGAAACCGAAGGACGGCGAGATCCGGACCACGACGGTCGAGCAGGACGAATGCGGCGCGCCGCCGGCCGCGGTTTCCGACGACGCCATCTATTTTGTGCCTTTCCTGCTGCCCGGAGCAACCAAGCCGGCCTTGCAATGGTCGCCGACCGAGGGGCTGACGACCTCCGGAAACCTGACCTACACGCCGGAACCCGGCACCGACTGGAAGGACGTCGATGCGTCGAAATACGACAACATCATCGACGCGTTCCATAACGAAGCGGTCTACAAGGCGGCGCAGGCGCTGCTGGGCGACGATATGCCCGACATGGCGACCAGCCTGCTGGTCGGCGGCGGCACCGAAAAGACCGCTTCCGGCGCCTTCTATGCCACCGGCTGCGTGCCGCATGACTGCGGCGGCAATGACGGCTTCATGGCGGTCGACCCGGTCAAGCACAAGGTCTATTCGCCCGCCGCGGCGACAATGGGGAGCCGAATGCCTGGCCGCCGGTGAAGGACTGGCCGGCGGATATCAAGAAGGCGTATGACGACACGCAGGGGAATTAGCCCGAGCGTCAATTGCCAGCTTGCGTCCTTCGCGCCTCCCCTCTGTCCCGCCAGCATCGCGTTGTCTGGCTCACGACTGGGCTGTGGATGCGTTTCAGAATGACCTAACAAATCCTGCGAGGCCCCATGCGCAAGCTGATCTCCACCGGTTCCCCCTTCGAGAAAACCGCCGGCTATTCGCGCGCGGTGGTGCAGGGCGACTGGTGTTTCGTCTCCGGAACGACCGGCTACGACTATGCCACGATGACGATGCCCGACACGGTCGAGGCGCAGACGCGCAATTGTCTTGCCACCATCGCCAAGGCCCTTGCCGACGGCGGCTTCGACATGGCCGATGTGGTGCGGGCGCATTACTATATTACCGACCAGGCCTATGTTGACGTGGTCTTCCCGATACTCGGCGAGGCGTTCGGGGACATCCGCCCGGCGGCGACGATGATCGTCTGCCAGCTCAACAAGCCGGAGATGAAGATCGAGATCGAGGTGACGGCGCTCAGGCGCACTGTCTGATGCCTGTCGCCCAGGCTGCGAAGCGGCTGGGCACAACGACGGCGTGGAGCGAGGAGCGGCCCATGGTCAAGGTCAGACGCATCGTCGCGAATATCGAAACGCCCGACATTGCGGCGGCAAAGCGCTTCTATCAGGGCGTGCTTGGCCTCGATCAGCTCATGGATATGGGCTGGATTGCCACGTACGGCTCCCAGCAGACCATGGCCGTCCAGATCAGCTTCATGTCGCAAGGCGGGTCGGGCACGCCGGTGCCGGACCTCTCGATCGAGGTCGACGATGTCGATGATGCGCTGGACCGCATGCGCAAGGCTGGCTTTGCCGTCGAATACGGCCCGGCCGACGAGCCCTGGGGCGTGCGGCGCTTCTATGTGCGCGATCCGTTCGGGCGGCTGGTGAATATCCTGTCGCATCGGTGATGGCGCGCCTACCGGCCTCTTGCGAGATGCTGGCAGGGCAGAGGGGGGTGTGAAGGAACTCGAGGCTCGTCCCCTTGCGCGCAGCCCGCCCGGCGTTTAGCAAGACCGCGGTTCAATTCTCTCCCCAGGACGGTTCTCCATGGCTTCGAAAAATCTCTTCCTGCTCGCCGGCGACGGCATCGGCCCCGAGGCCATGGCCGAAGTGAAGAAGTTGATCGCGGCCATGAACGCGAAGCTCGGCAGCGGGTTTGCCACCGACGAGGGGCTGGTCGGCGGATGCGCTTACGACGCGCATGGCGCGGCGATCTCCGATGCCGACATGGAAAAGGCTGTTGCTGCGGATGCCGTGCTGTTCGGCGCCGTCAGCGGGCCGAAATGGGACAAGGTGCCCTACGAGGTGCGCCCCGAGGCCGGCCTGCTGCGCCTGCGCAAGGACATGGAGCTGTTCGCCAACCTGCGTCCGGCGATCTGCTATCCGGCTTTGGCCGCCTCCTCCTCGCTCAAGCAGGAGGTGGTCGAGGGCCTCGACATATTGATCGTGCGCGAGCTGACCGGCGGCGTCTATTTCGGCGAGCCGAAGCAGATCATCGACCTCGGCAACGGCCAGAAGCGCGGCATCGACACCCAGGTCTACGACACGTTCGAGATCGAGCGTATCTCCGGCGTCGCTTTCGAGCTGGCACGCACGCGCAAGAACCATGTCACCTCGATGGAAAAGCGCAACGTCATGAAGTCGGGCGTGCTGTGGAACGAGGTGGTCACCCAGACGCATCAGGCGAAATATGCCGACGTCAAGCTCGACCACATGCTGGCCGATGCCGGCGGCATGCAGCTGGTGCGCTGGCCAAAACAGTTCGACGTCATCGTCACCGACAATCTGTTCGGCGACATGCTCTCGGACATCGCCGCCATGCTCACCGGCTCGATCGGCATGCTGCCGTCGGCCTCGCTCGGCGCGCCGGACGTCAAGACCAAGAAGCGCAAGGCGCTCTACGAGCCGGTGCACGGCTCGGCGCCCGACATCGCCGGCAAGGGCGTCGCCAATCCGATCGCCATGATCGCCTCCTTCGCCATGTGCCTGCGCTATTCCTTCGGCATGACGGTGGAAGCCGACAAGCTCGAAGCGGCGATCGCCGCCGTGCTCGACGACGGCCTGCGCACCAAGGACATCATGTCCGAGGGCATGACCGAGGTCGGCACCACCGAAATGGGCGATGCCATCATCGCCAAGTTCCTGGGCTGATCCCCATGGCAGAGGCGGCGGTCGACGTCCGCTGGGCGACGACCGAGGACGCCGAGGCGCTCGCCACCGTGCTTTGCGCAATGGCGGCGCACTATCGGCAGTCGCCGCTCGACCACGCCCGGGCGACGGCCACGGCAAGGCGGTGGCTCGGCGAGGAAAGCCCGGGCTATCCGCATTTCGCGCTGGCCTTCGCGGGTGGCGAGGTGGCCGGCCTGGCTTCGGTCGCGATCGTGCATCCCGGCATCGATCTCGAGCGGCTGATGTTCTTGAAAGACTTGTTCGTGCGTCAAGAGGCTCGAAACGCGGGAGTGGGTGAGGCACTGATCGGCTTTCTCGCCGGCTATTGCCTCGACAAGCGCATTGGCCGCATCGACCTCACCGCCGAGGACTGGAACGAGGGTGCGCTGCGCTTCTACGAGCGGCTCGGCGCCGAACGCCACGGCCAGAAGATCTTCCTCAGGCTGTCGGGCGAGGCACTAAGGACGGCGGCCGCTAGAATCTGACTCCGCTCGGCACCGGCCCCCACTTGTTGTCGCCGGCCTGGGTCGGGATCAGGCCGAACACCAGGGTGGCGAGCCAGCCGACATAAGGCACGAAGCAGAGGATGGCGAGCCAGCCGGTCAGGCCGAGATCATGCAAGCGGCGCACGACGAGCGCGACCCACGGCAGGAACGTGAGCAGGACGTAAAGACCGAGCAGGCCGAACATGACGACCGGCTCATCGCCGCCGCCCTCGACGTTGCCGCGCGACAGGTCTGCGGAGAAGCCGACGCCGATGGCGACGACAAGACCGATCGTCCAGAACAGGCAAAAGCCCCAGAGCTCCTTGCGCCGGGCGCGGCCGGAGAAGTTGACGTAGTTCGTCGTCACGCCACGCCAGAAATAGCTCCAGAGGCCGGTCGATTCCACCGTTTCGGCCTCGGCGTTGCGGCCGAAATGCGGCTGCCCCGCAGGCGAGCTGCCCGGCAGCGGACGGGCAGGAACTGGAACGGCGTTGTCAACCGGATCGATCATCCGGCCGCGGACCGAGAAGACATTGCCGGCACGTTCGCCGTTCGGCTGGAACTCGACCTGGGCTCCCCTGGCAAGCGTTGTCTCGCGACGCAGGTCCTCGCGCGCGAAACTGTAGCGCCTGCCGTCGGCGCCGCTGATGAAGCCGAAGCCCTGGTGCTCGTCATAGTGAAGAACTTCGCCACGCATCAGATCCCCCCGAGTGTCGAATTCTTTCCCTTTGCTCGATTTGACATGAGCGCCGGCCGGCGGGCAAGAGCGATGGCGTTCAGCCGGCTATCGCAGAGGCGGCAAATCGGGATAGAAGCCGCAAGTCGCCTAATAGACCGCGAAGCAATGGCCCAGAAGGACTCGACACTGCTGCCAGAAGCGGCCGACGCTCCCCGCGGCCAAAGACGGAAAATCTGCATCGACGCCACCGGCCTGCTCGCCTGGCGCGGCGCGCTGGCCGGCATCCAGCGGCTGGAAGACTTCATGGTCAGGGCAGCGCTCGCCGATCCCGACCCGGATGTCGAGGTGGTGACGCTCGATCTCTCCAGCCATCGTTTCCGGGCGCTCGAAAAATTCGAGATGGAGCAGTTGGGTGTCAGCGAGATCGCGCCGTTCCGGCAGCGGCCGCGACCGCAAGCCGCTGCCGCGTTGCGGCAGGGGTTCCAATCGGTGCGGCGCCATCCAATGGCCAAGAGTGAAGCCGATCGCCAGCTTGCGGGAATGGTGACGAACGGCCGTCCCGGCTTCACCTTCACGGTGTCGAAGCTGTTGCTGCGGGCCTATCGCTTCTCTAGGCGAGCCGGTCTCCGGGCGGGTTTGCTTCGGGGCGATGCGGCGCAGCCGACGAAGAATGTCGATCGTCGAACGGTGCTGATCAGCAATCAGCTGCTGGTCGGCGAAAAGTTAGCGGCGGTTTGCCCCGGCCCCGACAACATAGCCTTTCTTTGCCACGACATGATCCCGACCATGCGGCCCGACCTTGTCGCAAAGAACAGATGGCAGGCCGCCTTCGGGCCCAATCTCGAACGGCTGGTGCGGTCCGGCGCGGCGGCCTTCTGCACCTCCGAGACCGCGGCGACGATGCTAGGCGATCACATGCGCAAGGCCGGAATAGATCTGCCGGTCGTCCATCGCTTCCCAATGCCGTCGCTGCTGCATGAGAGGGCCGCGCGGCTGAGGATGACGTCGCGGCTCGAGGCCGGCGAGCCCTACATCCTTTATTGCTCGACCATAGAGATCCGGAAGAACCACATCATGCTCGCCCGCATCTGGCAGCAGGCGCTCGACGAAGGCGTTCGGCTGCCGAAGCTCGTCTGCGTCGGCCGCTGGGGCTGGATGGTCGAGGAGCTCAGCGCCTATCTCAAGGCTCATCCGGGGCTGAAAGAAAAGATCATCTTCGCGGGTCCGGTCAGCGACGAGGAGCTTATCGGCTATTATCGAAGTGCCACCTTCGGCGTTTTCCCCTCGCATATCGAGGGCTGGGGCTATGCCGCTTCGGAGTGTCTGGATTTCGGGGTCCCGGTCATCGTCTCGACCACGCCGTCGCTGATCGAAGCGACCGGCGGCCTGATGCCCGCTGTCGGTTCGACCGACCAGATCGGCTGGTATGGCGCAATCCGACGGATGACAGACGACGGTGCCTGGCGCGATTTGCTGGCCGGCCGTATCGCCGAAGAGCACAGGCCGACATCGCCTGCCGAAAGCTGGGCGGCGATAAAGGCCGGGCTCAAGGCGGCAGCAGCCTGCGCCAATTGACTCTTTACGCAAAGCGCGTAAAAGCCGGCAGCGAACGGGATCGTCTTCAATGCGCGGCCATTTGGCTCTTCTGGCATTCGATGCCCCCAGCCACGATGCACAGCATCGGGCCGGGCGTTTCGACGCGTCCGTCCGTTCTCGCAAAACTACGGCCAAAACCACCACCAAAACGGTGTGATTCCCTTGGCCTAACCACCCTCTCCCGGGTTCGGCCTGGGGGACAGAACCCGCATGAGGCCGGCGGGTTTTCTCCAACAGCCAAGCGGGGAGGGACAGGAGATTTCGATGAGTTTCAAGGTTGCGGTAGTCGGCGCCACGGGCAATGTGGGCCGCGAAATGCTCAACATTCTGGACGAGCGCGGCTTCCCGGCGAGCGAAGTGGTGGCATTGGCCTCGCGGCGCAGCCAGGGCACCGAAGTGTCCTTCGGCGACCGCACGCTGAAGGTCAAGGCGCTCGACACCTACGATTTTTCCGACACCGACATCTGCGTCATGTCGGCCGGCGGCAATGTCTCCAAGGAGTGGTCGCCCAAGATCGGCAAGCAGGGCTGCGTCGTCATCGATAATTCGTCGGCCTTCCGCTACGACCCTGACGTGCCGCTGATCGTGCCGGAAGTGAATCCGGACGCGGTCGAACTCTTCTCGCGCAAGAACATCATCGCCAATCCGAACTGCTCGACGGCGCAGCTCGTCGTGGCGCTGAAGCCGCTGCACGATGTCGCCACCATCAAGCGCGTCGTCGTCGCCACCTACCAGTCGGTCTCCGGCGCCGGCAAGGAAGGCATGGACGAGCTGTTCACGCAAACCCGCGCGGTCTTCGTCGCCGACCAGGTCGACGTCAAGAAGTTCACCAAGCGCATCGCCTTCAACGTCATCCCGCATATCGACGTCTTCCTCGACGACGGCTTCACCAAGGAAGAGTGGAAGATGGTCGCCGAGACCAAGAAGATGCTCGATCCCAAGATCAAGCTGACGGCGACCTGCGTGCGCGTGCCGGTGTTCATCGGCCACTCGGAAGCCGTCAACATCGAGTTCGAGAAGCCGATCACCGCCGACGAGGCGCGCGAGATCCTGCGCGAGGCTCCCGGCTGCCAGGTCTTGGACAAACGCGAGAACGGCGGCTACATCACGCCGCTTGAGTCGGCCGGCGAGGACGCCACCTTCATCTCGCGCATCCGCGAGGATTCGACCGTCGATAACGGCCTGTCGATGTGGGTCGTCTCCGACAATCTGCGCAAGGGCGCGGCGCTCAACGCCGTCCAGATCGCCGAGCTGTTGGTCGAGCGGGGCCTGATCCAGCCGAAGAAGAAGGCGGCTTAGTTCCGCTCACGGGCCGCACCGCCGCTTCGCGGCTGGCCCTCCGCGAGGGCGCCGGACGACCGGCGGCCCGCGGTCGCGGGCTCGGCCTTCGGCCGTTGGGTTCTCGCTCACGGGCCGCGCGTCAGGGGCTCGGCCTTCGGCCGATAGCTCTCTTTCCCGTTCACGGGAAAAGTCGCGGCAGGAGGATGAGGGTGGCGCCGGTATTTCCAGGTGTGACGAGCGATGCGCGCTGCTTGCCTGATATTCTCCATGTGCTGAGGCGCTAACCACTGCTCTCCGCAGCCAGTTGCCGCAGGAGGCCGAGCGCCTCTTCCGCCCGCTCCGCCGGGACGAACAGATGGTCGTGATAAAAGGCCGAGACCGGATTGACGCCCATGCCGGCAGCGGCGAGCCGCGTCGTGATTGCGGCCAGAAAGCCGACGGCGTCGAGCGACGAATGGATGTCGAGCGTGATCATCCGGCAGCGGAACGTGCCGGCGAGGCCGGCTACCTTCGCTTGGTCCTCCGACACGATCAACGTCAGACCTTCCCGCTCGCGAAACTGCATGACCGGATCAAGACCGTCCGGTACGGCTGTACCGGGCGCCAGCGTCGCGAAAACATGGACATCGGGAAGCAGTTTCGGCGTCATCGACGCCAGTAGTCTTTGGAGATTGGTCTCGCCGGTCATTCTCTCTCCTTCGGTCATGCATTCTCACTCAATCATGCGTTCGAAAAAAGCGCACCGGCCCTTGTCGGATCGCCGCCCCGCCCCCCGTCCTTGGCTCGAAGCTGGCAAAACAGCCAGGCTCCAGCCAAGGAGGGAACACCAATGAGCATTTCAGAAGCCGCTCCTGTCTCAAATGGCGCCTTGTGGACCGGGCGCGTGCTTAGCGCCATTGTCATCCTTTTCATGATCTTCGACGGCGTCATCAAGCTGCCGCCGCTGCAGATCGTCACCGAGACGATGACACAGCTCGGCTGGCCGGATGACCCCAACATCGCGCGGCTGCTCGGCATCGTCGGTCTGATCTCGACTGTGCTTTATGCGCTGCCGCGCACGTCCGTCCTCGGCGCCATCCTGCTCACCGCCTATATGGGCGGCGCGATTTCCACGCATGTGCGCATCGGCAACCCGCTGCTTTCGCACACGCTGTTCGGCGTCTATCTCGCTGTTGTCCTGTGGGGCGGGCTCTATCTGCGCGACCCCAGAGTGCGCGCGCTGATCCCGTTCAGCCGCTGAGCCGGTTCGTTCTGGTGATTCCACCGGCTGCGGCGACCGCAAGGCTTCGAAGCCGGGTTGCCAAGCTGCGTTACCGAACGCTAATTCGTGAGCACTCTCAATGCTGTCGAGGCCGGTTGGCGCAACCCGCGCCTGCCTTCGAAACAGCAATATTCGTTCGCTTCGGGATCAAATTAGCCGTTTGCGAGTTAAAGCTTGGCGGCGAGGACGGCGATCCCGTGAGAGAGGAACTGAAATGAAGAAAGCGATTACCATTCTGGTGCTGACGGTGGCGCTGGGCGCCTGTTCGCAGACGGAAAAAGGAGCGGCGATCGGCGGCTTGGGCGGTGCTGCGGTCGGAGCGGCCGTCGCCAATGACCCGGTCGAGGGCGCAGTGGTCGGTGGCGCTGTCGGCGCCGTGGCAGGCGCGTTGATCGGCCGTGCCAGCGAAAGCGGCAAGTGCCGTTATCGGGACCGCTACGGGCGCGTTTATATTGCTCGTTGCCCGTCGGGATATTGAGATATCGACGGGCCTGACCAAAAGAACGGCGGGGGTGGGCCGCCGTTGTTTTTTCCTGTTTT
>NZ_RZSN01000200.1:0-9600 GCF_003997315.1 Mesorhizobium sp. M1A.F.Ca.IN.020.04.1.1 | reverse complement strand
GCGCCATGGTTTCAGGCACGTCGGCCGAGGTCGCCGAAGCGAATCCTGCGGCCGACGTGTCGGCGGTCGCGGCGGGCTTGCCCGCTTCGTCGGTAGCGGTGGCCGGCGCCGTCGTCTCGGCGGGATTGGCCGCCCCGGACTTCGCCTCCGCGGGCTGGGACCCCGCACCCTGGGCGAGCTTGCTGTCGGCGGGCTTGGTCTGGTTGGGCGCGACGGCGGCAATCGACTCGCCGGGCTCGCGTTCGAACGGGACAGCGGCGCGGGCGACGACCTTGACGCCGTCGTCGGCCAGGCCGTCGACATGAATGGTGTGGTTGCCGACCGGAATGTCGCGCGCCGCCTCGATCAGGAAATGGCCGTCAGGCGAAGTTTTCGCCTCGCCAAGCAGTACATCGTCGGCATAGGCGCGCACCTTGCGGCCGGGATCGGCCCTGCCCGCGACGAAGATCTTGCCGCCGTCGATCTCAACCGCCTCGACGGCGATCTTCGGTTCGTCTGCGGCGGCGTTCTGGGTCGCGGGAGCCGAAGCCTGATCCGTAGCTGCCGGTGCCGTTGCAGCCGGCGGCGCCGCCGGGGCAGACGCCGCCGGCGCGGTTGCGGCCGGGACCTGCGGATCCGGGGCGGCTGCCTGACCGGTGGCGGCAGTTGCCGCCGGCTTGGCCGCGGGCTGCGGAATAGTCAGCAATTCGGACGGCTTGCCGGGCTCCTCGACCATCGCCAGCACCTGGCCGGTCGGGCTCTGCGGCACCGAGACGACGGCGGTCTGCGCCGAGGCGACGGCGACGCCGCCAGCGGTCGAGCGCAGCGTGATCGTGTAGTCGCCCGGCTTCAGCGGATCGTCGAGCACGATGGCGAAGGCACCATCGGGACCGGCATCGGTCGAGCCGAGCACCGTGCCGCCGTTCAGGACCTCGACCTTGGCATTGGGCGCCGCGCTGCCGGCGACGACAATCGAGCCATTGCCTTCGACGCGCACGACATCGAAGGTTGGCAGCGTGGGTCCTGCGGCGGCCGGCGCCTGAGCGGCCGGGGCGGATTCCGCCGGGGCCGTCGCGTTGTTGGCAGGCGCCGTTGCATTGTTGGCGGGCGCCATCTTGTTGGCCGGCGCCATCGTGTTGTTGGCCGGCGCCATTGTATTGGCCGGGGCTTGCGCCTGCGGTACGCGCGCCTCGGTGGAGGTGCTTGAGGATTCGGCCGGCTTCGTGCCTGCCTGCGGCAGCGACGCGACCTGCGGCGGATTCTGCTTGTTGATGTATGGGTCGAGCGCGCCCGACCCGTAGGCGACCGCCGCGACGACGGCAACGCCGCCCGCCGCGAACAAAAACGCCTTGGAAGAATTGATAGCCATAATCTTTTCTGCCCCTTAGCCACCTAACGCCGGTCTAGCGTGTTTTCACCAAGCTCACAAGAAAAAGCCCGTCCTTGGGCTTGACCGCGCCAACCGTCCCTATCACCAATCATGACATGAACACGATTCGATCCGTCTGCGTCTATTGCGGTTCGTCTCCGGGCCGCGACGAGGCCTATGTCAAGGCCGGCCACCTGCTCGGCCGCTCGCTGGCGAAGTCCGGCCTGCGCCTGATCTATGGCGGCGGCACCAAGGGAATCATGGGCGCCGTCGCAGACGGGGCACTCAAGGCCGGCGGCAAGGTGACCGGCATCATCCCGCGCTTCCTGATCAACAAGGAGGCGACCGAGACCGCTCTCGACAAGCTCGACGAGCTGGTGATCACCGACAACATGCACGAGCGCAAGCACAGGATGTTCGAGAAATCCGACGCCTTCGTGGCGCTGCCGGGCGGCATCGGCACGGTCGAGGAGATCGTCGAGATCATGACCTGGGCGCAACTCGGCCATCACCGCAAGCCGATCGTGTTCGCCAACATCAAGGCCTTCTGGGACCCGATGCTGGCGCTCATCGAGCACATGTCGGGCGAAGGCTTCATCCACACCGCACATAGGGTGAAGCCGCTGGTGGTCAACGACCCCGAGGCCATCGTCGCCGCCATCATGGTGGCGGGCTCGTCGGTCGACGCGCCGACGGAAGGTGTGCAGGCGGTGATCGACAAAATGTAAGGTGAATGGTGAATAGTGCGGATCGCGTGAGCCGAAATCTGTCCACCGCCAGATAGCAACCATTCGCTATTCACCATTCACCGCTCACCGTCCTCCTCAAATCCTCAATCACCGCCCTCCGGTCATTGCGCCGCCAGGCGAGATGGATTTCAACGCTGCGCTTGAACCATGGCAGGTCGCGAAAGACGATGCCGGCCGGCGCAGCGCTTTGCAGGCTTTCCTGTACCGTCGCTAGGCCCAGCCCGGCGCTGACCAGGCCGAGCGAGGTCAAGGGATCGGCCGTCTCGTAGGCGATGTCGGGCACGAAACCGGCCTCCATGCAGGCCGCCAGGAACTGCGCGCGGTTGGTGTCGTCGGGTTGGCGCACGACGGTGATCCAGACGCGGGCGTCAAGATGGCGGGGCCTGATGTCGCTCGCATCGACAAGCGGATCGCCTTCGGGGATCGCCAGCACCAGCGGTTCGCGCCGCACCAGCATGCTCTCGATATCCGGATCGCCTTGCGGCGCCGGCGCGTAGACGAAGCCGAGGTCGAGCACGCGCTGGCGCAGATCCTCGAACTGCGCGGCCGTGCGGCGGCTTCTCAGTTGCAGATGAAAATCCGGCCGCTCGCGGCGGAATTCCCTGAGCATCGCGGCGATCAGCCCGGCATGCACCGCCCCCTCGACGTAGCCGATGGCGAGGCTGCCGGTCGCGCCGCTTGCAAGCTTGCGGCCGAGCTCCTCCAGCCGCACGGCATTGACGAGCAGAGCGCGCGCCTCGGCAAGGAAAGCCCTGCCCTCGGCGTTGAGATGGACGCGCTGCTTCGATCGCTCGAACAGCGTGACGCCGAGTTGTTCCTCGAGCTGCATGATCTGCCGGCTCAAGGGCGACTGCGAGATATGCAGCTGCTCGGCGGCACGGCCGACATTGCCGGCCTCGGCGACGGCAACGAAATAGCGGATCTGCCGCAGGTCAAGCATTCTGCGTCTCCATGACTCAAGTCCTTCAAGGTCTGATCTTTAGCTTAATCAGTCTTGGACAGTCTGACCAGCCGGCGCGATATCTTCCGCATCAACCGGCCACAAAGGAGACCGCCATGCAGTTCTTTGCCCTTCTCACCCGCAACACCGAAAAGTTCAGCGATAGCGATTTCGCGCCGCTGCTTCCGGACGAAGCCGAGCAGCGGCGCACGCTCTATCCGCAAGGCGCCGTGCGCCAGGTCTGGAACCGCGGTGACATCCCCGGCAGCGGCATGATGTTCGAGGCTGCCGACGACAAGGAGGTGCGCGGCCATCTCGCCACCCTGCCGCTGGTCGAGGCCGGAATGATGGACATCGCGGCGATCGTGCCGCTCAATCCCTATCCCGGCTTCGGCCCGAAGCGTTGAGACCGGGATGAAGAGAGGTGCTGCCGCTCACCCGGCAGCACCTATGAGCGACCAAAGAAGCGATGCAAAAGGCCCGCCCGCGACGCCCCTGTATAGCGCTTGGGCAATTGCCGGGTGAGCAGGAACTGGTCGCGCCCTTCGAGGGCGCATCCGATGATGAAGCATCGTGCCAGTTCACGAAGCGATAGCACAGATCTCACGATCAAGCGCGTTGGGTAGCGTTGAGGGAGATGAAGGCGCGCCGGGCCGAACTGTTTCGCTTCGCGCGGTCGAACAACTCAAAGGTCGCGGTGCCCGATCACTCCGCCGGCGCCACTCGCAGCGTCGGTCCGCGGGCGCTGAGCCGGTCGAGATAGAGATAGACGACCGGGGTGGTGTAAAGCGTGAGAAGCTGCGAGACGATGAGGCCGCCGACGATCGCGATGCCGAGCGGCTGGCGCAGCTCCGCCCCAGTGCCGGTCTCGAGCGCCAACGGCAAGGCGCCGAGCAAAGCCGCAAAGGTCGTCATCATGATCGGCCGGAAGCGCTGGAGGCTCGCCTGGTGGATGGCTTCTCGCGGCGCAAGCCCTTCCTGGCGCTCGGCCTGCAAGGCCATGTCGATCATCATGATGGCGTTCTTCTTGACGATGCCGATCAACAGGATGATGCCGATCAGCGAGATCACGTCGAATTCCATGCCGGTGACGATGAGCGCGAGCAGCGCGCCGATGCCGGCCGAAGGCAGCGTCGACAGGATGGTGATCGGGTGCACGTAGCTTTCGTAGAGCACGCCGAGCACGACATAGATCGTGGCGAGCGCGGCAGCGATCAGCAGAAGCTCGTTGAGCAGGTTGGAGCGGAAGGCGAGTGCCGTGCCGGCAAGCGAGCCGTGGATCGACACCGGCATTTTCAGCTCCGCCATGGCGCGGTCGATTGCCGCCGAGGCGTCGCCGAGCGTGGCGCCATCGGCAAGGTTGAACGAGATCGTCGTGGCGACGAAGTGGCCCTGGTGGTTGACCGAAAGCGGCGTGGTCGCCGGACCGTAAGTGCTGAAGGCGGCGAGCGGCACCATGGTCTCGGCCGAGGTGCTGACGGCGGCGCCGCTCGAGGCGCTGCCGTGGCCGGTGACGGCGATCGCATTGGTCGCCTGATTCTGCAGCGAGCCCGACAGGCTGCCGGCCAGCGCGTTGGTCTTCTGCGTGCCGCTCGCCGCCGCGCCCGAGGTGCTGACATAGATGCCGTTGAGCGCGCTCGGATCCTGCAGATAGCGCGGCGCGACTTCCATCACCACGTGATATTGGTTGCGGGCGTTGAAGATGGTCGACACCTGGCGCTGGCCGAAGGCGTCGTAAAGCGTGTTGTCGATGCTCGCCGGCGTCAGGCCGAGCCGGGCCGCGCTCTCGCGGTCGACGGTGATGTTGGTTTCGAGCCCGGCCTCGTCGCGGTCCGAATTGACGTCGGTTAGCTCCCGCGCCTGTTTCAGCAATTCGACGAGTTTCGGCGCCCATTCGTCGAGATCCGCGGTCGTATCGGCCTGCAGCGTGTATTGATAGGTGGCGAGGCTCTGGCGGCCGCCGACCCTGATCTCCTGGCGCGGGTTGAGGAAGAGCTGCGCGCCGGGCAATTGCCTGAGCTGCGCGCGCAGCCGCCCCAGCACCGCTTGCAGCGGCGCACGATCGCCCTTCGGCTTCAGGTTGACATAGACGAAGCCGGAGTTGGTCTGGCGGCCGCCGATATAGCCGACGACGTTCGCCACCGCCGGGTCGCTCTTCAGGATCGTCTCCAGCCGCTCGAATTTCTGCCGCATCAATTGGAAGGAAATGGCCTGGTCGGCGCGCAGGCCGCCGATCAGCTCGCCGGTGTCCTGCTGCGGGAAGAAGCCCTTCGGCACGATCGTATAGAGGTAGACGTTGAGCGCGACGGCCGCGATCAGGATGATGAGCATCGCCTCGGCATTGTCGAGCGACCAGGCTAGCGAGCGGCCGTAGCCGGCGCGGACGCGCTCGAAGACGCTTTCGCCGAAGCGGGCGAGGATGGAACGGCGCTCCGACCGGACTGCACCCGCGCGCAAAAAATGGGCGCACATCATCGGCGTCACCGTCAGCGACAGCACCAGCGAAATGGCGATGGCCAGCGACAAGGTCATGGCGAATTCCTGGAACAGGCGGCCGAGTATGCCGCCCATCAACAGAATCGGCAGGAACACGGCGACGAGAGAAGCGCTCATCGACAGAACGGTGAAGCCGACCTCCTGAGCGCCGACCAGCGCCGCCCGGCCGCGCGGCATGCCGTCCTCGATGTGGCGCATGATGTTTTCCAGCACCACGATGGCGTCATCGACGACGAAGCCGGTGGCGATGGTGAGCGCCATCAAGGACAGATTGTCGAGCGTGTAGCCGAGCAGGTACATCGCTCCGAAGGTGCCGAGGATCGAGACGACCAGCGCCACGCTCGGGATTAGCGCCGCGCGCCAGTCGCGCAAAAAGCAGAACACCACGAAGACGACCAGCAGCACCGCCAGCACCAGCGTCAGCTCGGTGTCGCGCAGCGAGCCGCGGATGGTGAGGCTGCTGTCGGACGCGATGCTGAGGCGCGCATCCGCCGGCACCGAAGCCTGCAGCGTCGGGATCAGCGCGCGCACGCGGTCGACCGTGTCGATGATGTTGGCGTTGGGCTCGCGATAGAGCACCAAAAGCACGGCCGGCACGCCATTGGCGAGGCCGAGATTGCGCACGTCCTCGACCGAGTCCTCGACATCTGCGATGTCGGCGAGGCGCACCGCCGCACTGTTGCGCCAGGCGATCACCAGGTCGCGATAGTCGGCGGCATGGCTCGCCTGGTCGTTGGTGTAGAGCTGGTAGCGGAGCGCGCCGTCCTCCTCGAAGCCCTTCGGACTGCGGGCATTGGCCGAGGCAAGTGCGGCGCGCACATCCTCCAGGCCGATGCCGTAATGGAACAGCGCCCCCGGATTGAGCTCCACCCGAACGGCGGGCAGCGACGAGCCGCCGAGGTCGACATTGCCGACACCCTCGACCTGGGACAGGCGCTGCTGCAGCACGGTCGCGGCGGCATCGTAGAGCTGACCGGGTGTGAGTGTGCGCGAGGTCAGCGCCAGGATCATCACCGGTGCGTCGGCGGGATTGTATTTGCGGTAGGTCGGGTTGCTGCGCAGGTCGGACGGGAGGTCGGCGCGCGCGGCGTTGATGGCGGCTTGAACATCGCGCGCGGCGCCGTTGATGTCCCGATCGAGGTCGAATTGCAGCACAACATTGGTCGAGCCGGTGCCGGAGCGCGACGTCATCTCGGAAACCCCGGCGATCTGGCCGAGATGCCGTTCGAGCGGCGCCGCGACATCGGTCGACATCGTGTCGGGGCTGGCGCCCGGCATCGAAGCCTGCACCGAGATGGTCGGGAAATCCACCTTGGGCAGCGGCGCGACGGGAAGATTGACGTATGCGATCAGGCCCGCCGCCGCCAATCCGATGGCCAGCAGCGTCGTGGCGACCGGCCTGGCGATGAAGGGCGCGGAGAGGTTCACGGCGTGAGCCCGCCGGCCGGCGCTCTCGCTTCACGCGCCCCCGACCGCGTCAGTCTATCGAAGGCAAGGTAGATCACCGGCGTGGTGAAGAGCGTCAGCACCTGGCTGACGATCAGCCCGCCAACGATGGTGATGCCGAGCGGCTGGTGCAATTCCGAGCCGGCAAGGCCGCCGAGCAGGAGCGGAAGCGCCCCGAACAGCGCGGCCATCGTCGTCATCAGGATCGGCCGCAACCGCAGCAAGCAGGCTTCGTAAATCGCCTCGCGCGGGTCCAGCCCCTGCAGGCGCTCGGCCTGCAGGGCGAAGTCGATCATCATGATGGCGTTCTTCTTGACGATGCCGACCAAGAGCACGATGCCGATGATGCCGATCACGTCGAGATCGTGGCCGGCGAGCATCAGCGCCACCAGCGCGCCCACGGTTGCCGAGGGCAGCGTCGAGAGGATCGTCAGCGGGTGGATGAAGCTCTCATAAAGCACGCCAAGCACGACATAGACGGTGGCGACTGCCGCGAGCACCAGCAGCAGCTCGTTGGAGAGCGAGCTTTGCAAGGCAAGCGCGGCGCCCTGGAAGCCGGTGACCAGGCCGGCGGGCGGCTGCATGTCATGTTCCGCCTTGCTGATCGCCGCGGTGGCGTCGCCGAGCGAGATGCCGGGCGCGAGATTGAAGGAGATGGTCGCGGCCGGGAACTGGGCAAGGTGGTTCACCAGCAGCGGCGCCTGCCGGACAGTGATGCTGGCGACCGCCGATAGCGGCACCTGGCCGGAACCGGAGGACGGCAGGTAGATCGAGCCGAGCGAAGCCGGCGTCTGTCCCACCGAGGGGTCGGCTTCAAGGATGACGCGGTATTCGTTCGACTGGGTGAAGATGGTCGAGATGATCCGCTGGCCGAAGGCATCGTAGAGCGCGTTGTCGACGGTCGCTGGCGTAATCCCGAAGCGTGCCGCCGTCGCTCGGTCGATGGTGATGTCGACCGCAAGCCCGCTCTGCTGGCTGTCGCTGGCTACGTCGGCGAGTTCGGGAAGTGCCACCAGCCTATCGGTGAGCTTTGATGTCCAGGTCGCCAGCTCGGCCGGATCCGAATCCTGCAGAACGTATTGGTACTGCGACGCGCTGGAGGTGGAGTCCACGCTCAGGTCCTGCACCGGCTGCATGTGCAGCGCGATGCCGGTCACGACGTCGGTCTCCCGAGCCAGCCGCCGGATGATCGCGCTGGCATCGGCCGCGCGCTCGTCGCGCGGCTTGAGATTGATCAGCATGTGGCCGCTGTTGGCGGTCATGTTCTGGCCGTCGACGCCGATGAAGGACGACAGGCTCGCGACATCCGGGTCCTTGAGGATGACATCGGCGAGCGCCTGCTGGTGCGCTGCCATGTCGGCGTAGGAGGCCGAGCCCGCGGCCTCGGTGACCGCCGAAATCGCGCCGGTGTCCTGAACCGGGAAGAAGCCTTTCGGGATGACAACATAGAGATATACGGTGAGCGCAAGCGTGGCTGCGGCGACCAGCAGCGTCAGCGCCTGACGGTCGAGCACCCAGCGCAAGGCGGCGGCATAGCCGTTGGCCACGGCATCGAAGGCGGCCTCGGCGCCGCGCGCCAGCGAGCCCTGCCTGCGTTCGGATGGCGGCTTGAGCAGCCTGGCGCACATCATCGGAACGAGCGTCAACGAGACGATGGCCGAAATGACGATGGCGATTGCAAGCGTGATGGCGAATTCGTGGAACAGGCGGCCGACGACGTCGCCCATGAACAGAAGCGGGATCAGCACCGCGATCAGCGAGACGGTGAGCGAGATGATGGTGAAGCCGATCTGGGCCGAGCCTTCGAGCGCGGCGGTGACCGGATCGTCGCCATGCTCGATGAAGCGCGAGATGTTTTCGATCATGACGATGGCGTCGTCGATGACGAAGCCGGAGGCGATGGTCAGCGCCATCAGCGACAGATTGTCGAGGCTGAAGCCCCAAAGATACATGACCGCGAACGTGCCGATCAGCGACAGCGGCACCGACAGGCTCGGAATGATCGTCGCCGGAATGTTGCGCAGGAACAGGAAGGTGACGAGCACGACCAGAAGCGCCGCCGTCGCCAGCTCGAACTCGACGTCATGGACTGAGGCACGGATGGTGGTCGTGCGGTCGGTCAGCGGCTCGACGGTGACCGCCGCCGGCAAGCCGGCGCGAAGCTGTGGCAGCAGCGCCTTCACCGAGTCGACGACGCGGATGACGTTGGCGCCGGGCTGGCGCTGGATGTTGAGCAGGATCGCCGGCGAGCGGTTTTCCCAAGCGCCCAGCTTCGAGTTCTCCGGCCCCTCTATGATATCGGCGACCTCGCCCAGCCTGACCGGCGCCCCGTTGCGGTAAGCGACGACCATATCCGCATAGGTCTTGGGATCGCTGATCTGGTCGTTGGCGTTGATGGTGTAGGAACGCGCCGGCCCGTCGAAGCTGCCTTTCGGCGTGTTGACGTTGAGCGTGCCGATGGTGGTGCGCAGATCGTCGATGTTGAGCCCCATGGCGGCCAGCGCCTTGAGCTTTACGCGGATGCGCACGGCCGGCCGCTCGCCGCCGGAGATGCTGACCAGCCCGACGCCCGGAAGCTGCGAGATCTTTTGCGCCAGCCGCGTCTCGGCATAGTTCTCGAC
>NZ_RZSN01000199.1:0-9611 GCF_003997315.1 Mesorhizobium sp. M1A.F.Ca.IN.020.04.1.1 | reverse complement strand
AAATGGCAAGTCTTGCCGTTGTCATGGAGCTTTGCCAGAAGAAGCGCGCTTCTGGCGGGAGGCAAAGCGCAGTTTCAACGAGGAATGCCCATCCATGAACATGGCCCAAAACATCGCAGCCGGCCTCGATCGTATCCTAACCATGGAAGTGGTGCGTGTGACCGAAAGGGCCGCGGTCGCCGCTGCCAGGCTGCGCGGTCGCGGCGATGAGAAGGCGGCCGACCAGGTCGCGGTCGATGCGATGCGCCAGGAACTCAACCGGTTGGCCATCAAGGGTACCGTGGTCATCGGCGAGGGCGAGCGCGACGAGGCGCCGATGCTCTATATCGGCGAAGAGGTCGGCACCGGCAAAGGCCCGGCGGTCGACATCGCGCTCGATCCGCTCGAAGGCACGACGATCTGTGCGAAGAACCTTCCCAACGCGCTTGCCGTCATCGCCATCGCGGAAAAGGGCAGCCTGCTGTTCGCGCCCGACGTCTACATGGACAAGATCGCCATCGGGCCGGGATACCCGGACAGCCTGATCGACATCGACGCGCCGCCGGCCGAGAACATCGCCAATCTCGCCAAGGCCAAGGGCGTGGCGGTGCCCGACATCACCGCCTGCATCCTCGACCGGCCGCGCCATGCCAAGCTGATCGACGCGGTGCGGGCCACGGGCGCCGCCATCCGGCTGATCGGCGACGGCGACGTCGCCGGCGTCATCCACACCACCGATTCGGAAGAGACCGGCATCGACATCTATCTCGGCACCGGCGGCGCGCCGGAAGGGGTGCTGGCCGCGGCGGCGCTTCGCTGCACGGGCGGACAGATGCAGGGCCGGCTGATCCTCGACACGCCGGAGAAGATTGCACGGGCCGAAAAGATGGGCATTTCGGATCCGAAGCGGGTCTATCGCGCGCAGGACATGGCGCGCGGCGACGTGCTGTTCGCGGCGACCGGCGTCACCGACGGCAATCTGCTCGGCGGGGTGAAGTTCGGGCGCACCTTCATCACCACTCACACCATCGTGCTGCGCTCGTCCTCGCGCACAGTGCGCGAGATCAAGGCGCGCCACCAGGATCTGGAAAAGTTCTGATTTCGTCCTTGTAGACACTTTCGCGCAATTACGGTCGGAGCGCCCTTCCACAGTTTTCCGGGGTGGTTCGCTTTCCCGGAATTGCTAGGGCTGTCGCATCTTGATATCTGCCGAAAGATGGTGTGCAGACGGCGCGTCTCATGATGGGCGAGAGACGCTTCTTCCTCGATGTCAGGCAGTCGGCGACCGGTGTTTCCTGGGAGCACCGGCTGACCGAGCGGCAGGACATGGCCGCTTTGGCCATCGCGCAGGGCCATGGCGTGCCGGACATCGTCGCAAGGGTGCTGGCTGGGCGCGGCGTGACGGTCGAGCAGACCGAGCGCTTCCTCGATCCGACCATTCGCGAGCTTTTGCCGAACCCGGCCTCGCTGACCGATATGGAGAAGGCGGCGGCGCGTATCGCGGATGCGATCGTGGCCGGCGAGAAGGTGGCGATCTTCGGCGACTATGATGTCGACGGCGCCGCGTCGTCGGCGCTGCTGAAGCGCTTCCTGGCGCATTTTTCGGTGCCGTCCGAGATCTATATTCCCGACCGCATCTTCGAAGGCTACGGCCCGAATCCGGAAGCCATGCGCGAACTGATCTCGCGCGACGCGAAGCTGATCGTCACCGTCGACTGCGGCACCAACAGCGCCGTGTCGATCGAGGCGGCGAAAGATGCCGGCGCCGATGTCGTGGTGCTCGACCATCACCAGGTCGGCGGACCGCTGCCGGCGGCGGACGCGGTGGTCAATCCGAATCGGGAGGACGACCTTTCGGGGCAGGGGCATCTCTGCGCCGCCGGTGTGGTCTTCCTGTGCCTGGTCCAGACGGCGAAGGTGCTTCGCGAACGGTTGCCGAACGCCGCGCCGGTCGATCTGCTTTCGCTGCTCGACCTTGCCGCGCTGGCGACCGTTTGCGACGTGGTGCCGCTCACCGGCGTCAACCGCGCTTTCGTAGTCAAGGGGCTGCAGGCGGCGCGCCAGCAGAAGAATGAGGGGCTGGCGGCGCTTGCGCGGGTCTCGCGCATCGGCGAGCCGATAAACACCTTCCATCTCGCCTATCTGATCGGGCCGCGCATCAATGCCGGCGGGCGCATCGGCGATGCCGCGCTCGGCAGCAGGCTGCTTGCCACCGAGGATCCTGTTGAAGCCGCAAGCATTGCCGAGACGCTCGACCGGCTGAACCAGGAACGGCAGCAGATGGAACTGGAGATGCTGGCGCAGGCGCGCGCCGAGGCCGATGCGGAGCTTGCCGGCGGCACCGGCCCTGGCATCGTCGTGACCGCCAGCAACAGCTGGCATCCCGGCATCGTCGGGCTGCTGGCCTCGCGGCTCAAGGAACATGCGCGCCGTCCCGCTTTCGCCATCGCCTTCAATGCCAATGGGATCGGCACCGGCTCGGGGCGCTCGGTCTCCGGTTTCGATCTCGGCCGGCTGGTGCGCGAGGCGGCGCAGGCCGGCCTGATCGCCAAGGGCGGCGGTCACGGCATGGCGGCAGGCATCACCGTGGAACGTGCCAAGCTCGGCGCGCTTCGGGCTTTCTTCGAGGAGCGCGCTGCGGCGGATGTGTTCCGGCTGCAGAGCGAGGAAAGCCTCGCGATTGACGGCGCGTTAGCCGCCGAGGGCGCGACGCTGGCGCTTCTCGACGCGCTGGAGAAAGCCGGCCCGTTCGGCGCCGGACACATCGCGCCGGTGTTTGTGCTGCCGCGCCACAGACTTATCGATGCGCGGCCGATCGGCACCAACCACATCCGCGCCGACCTGCAGTCGCAAAGCGGCGGCAACCTCCAGGCGATCGCGTTCCGCGCCGTCGACACCGCGCTCGGCGAATTCCTGTTCAAGAACAGGGGCAAGACCGTGCACATAGCCGGTTCGCTGTCGGGCAATTACTGGAACGGCAACCGCTCAGTGCAATTCCGCATCACAGATGCCGCGATTGCTTGACTGACGCTTCGGATCAGGCGAGCACCGTCTGCAGCCGCCGCAATTCGCTGATCTGGGACATAGTCGCCTGATAGCCGATGCGGATCGCCTCGTCGGCGCGGTGGAACTCGGTCAGTCCGATATGGCTGAGCTTCGGCTGCAGCGACATGTCGGGCGGATCGCCGGCGAGCCTGGCGCGCGAAATCCGGTCCTGGATGATGTTGAAGGCCTCGACCATGACGCCGGTGATGCCGAGGCGGGTCTGGTGCGGCGGGTGCTGGGGATTGACCTGACCGGGACGCGGCGCGTCGTTCTCGATGACGAGTTCGCCCGCGCTGTGCTTGATCACCGCGGCACGCCCAAACAGATCGTAGTGGAGGTTGACGGCAACGACCAGCGGCTGTTCGTAAGCACGGCAGACCGAGACCGGCACCGGATTGACCAGCGCGCCGTCGACCAGCACGCGCCCGTTGCAGTTTACGGGCTCGAAGACGCCGGGCAACGCGTAGGACGCGCGCATGGCGGTGATGAGCGAACCTTTCGACAGCCAGATTTCGTGGCCGGTGCGGATTTCGGAAGCGACGGCGACGAAGGGCTTCGACAGTTCCTCAAAACGGATACCGTCGACATGTTCGCGCAGCCGCGCATCGAGCTTCATGCCGCCGAACAGGCCGCTGCCGCGCAGATTGAGATCGAGCAGTCCGAAGAGGCGCCGCTTGGTCAGGCTTCTGGCGAACTCTTCCAGTTCGTCCAATTTGCCGGCAAGATAGCAGCCGCCGACCAGCGCGCCGATCGACGTGCCTGCGATCATCGAAACTTCGATGCCGGCTTCGTCCAGCGCGCGCAGCACGCCGATATGGGCCCAGCCACGCGCACAGCCGCCGCCGAGCGCCAGCGAGATGCCCATCTTCTTCGCCGATTTCGGATCGAGCACGCCGCCGGACGATGCAAGGCCGTTGGCCTCCTGAACGTCAGGTCTGCTGCGCAATGACGCCCATTCGAGCATCATGATCTCCCTTGTCCCGTGTCCCTTCTATCACAAGGATGTTTGAGAATAGTGAATATGAGTGGTTTGTGAATATCGAATGGTTCACACCGGCTTCCGATACGTTTCTTGCGCATCGAACAGCGGCTTGCTGCCATCGTCGGCAAGCACCGCCTTGCCGTCGCTGAGCCCCACCGTCCGATAAAAGCAGGAACGCCTACCGGTGTGACAAGTTGCGTCCTGGCCCAATACTTTGACGCTCAACCAAATCGCGTCCTGGTCACAATCCGTGCGCATCTCGACGACGCGCTGGACGTTGCCCGACGTCTCGCCCTTTTTCCACAGCGCGTTGCGGGAACGCGACCAGTAGTGGGCGATGCCGGTTTCGAGCGTCAGCGCCAGCGCCTCGGCATTCATATGCGCGACCATCAAAAGCATGCCGTCGCCGGCGTCGGTGACGACGACGGTCACGAGGCCGGCAGCATCGAAGCGCGGAGAAAGGACGGTGCCTTCCTCCAGCGCCTTCTTGTCTGCCGGGGCTTTGGGAAATTGCAGTGCCGACATTGCCGGTTCGTCTTTTTGTTGGACCATGATCTTATCCGAAAACCGGGTCCCGCTTTTCGGGACCATGGTCTGAAGGCCGGCAGCAGGCGGCGATCAGGCACGCACCATGGTGACGAAGCGCACCTGTTCCTCGGGCGTGTCCTTGAAGACGCCGGTGAAGGTCGAGGTGAGCGTGGTCGAATCCTGCTTGCGGATGCCGCGCATGGCCATGCACATATGCTCGGCCTCGATCATGACGGCGACGCCGCGCGGGTTGAGCACGTCCTGGATGACGCCTGCGATCTGCGCCGTCATTGCTTCCTGCGTCTGCAGGCGATGGGCGAAGATGTCGACGACGCGCGCGATCTTGGACAGACCCACGACCTTGCCGTCCGGCAGGTAGCCGACATGCGCCTTGCCGATGATCGGCACCATGTGGTGCTCGCAATGGGAGTGGAACTTGATGTCCCTGACGATGACGAGATCGTCATAGCCGGCCACTTCCTCGAAAGTGCGGCCAAGCTCCTCGGCCGGGCACATGTCATAGCCGTTGAACATCTCGCGAAAAGCCTTGGTGACGCGCTTCGGCGTGTCGACCAGGCCCTCGCGATCAGGGTTGTCGCCGGTCCAGCGCAAAAGCGTGCGCACGGCGGCTTCGACCTCGGCCTCGCTTGGGCGATCGGTGACAGGCTTCTCCATGTAGGAGGAAGGGGGCATGAGTTTCTTGATGACGGCATCCATAAAGGCGTCTCCCGTAGTCCCACTCAAAGGTGGGACGAGTTGAACGGACCACGACCTTTCGGGTGAAACTCGCCCGGTTTCCAGCCCGTAAGCGGCGTGAACAGATGAGCAATGACAATGGCTTGAGTTTGCTTGTCGATGCCCGGCTGCCATCATTATATATGGTCGTGCACAGCGAAAGGAAGACGCAACAGCGGCAAAGCCTGTTCGCTTGGCGGCGACGGATTGGAAAAATATGATCGACGACGTCTACAATGCGAAAATCCTGAGCTTCGCCGGAAACATCGCCAAGATCGGCCGGCTCGACCACCCCGATGCGACCGCCAGAGCGCACTCCAAACTGTGCGGCTCGACCGTCACCGTCGACCTCAAAATGGATGGCGACGTGGTGACCGATTTCGCTCATGACGTGAAGGCCTGCGCGCTTGGTCAGGCATCCTCCTCGATCATGGCCCGGCATGTCATCGGCGCAAACGCCGACGAGCTGCGCGCCGTGCGCGAGACCATGCTGAAGATGCTCAAGGAAAACGGCGCGCCGCCGGAAGGCCGGTTCGCCGATCTGAAATATTTGGAGCCGGTGCGCCACTACAAGGCACGTCACGCCTCGACCATGCTGACCTTCGATGCGGTGGTCGACGCGATCGGCCAGATCGAGAAGAAGCGCGCCGGAGAGGCTGCTTGAGGGCGATCTCCTGGGCTGCTTGCCCGGTTATGGCGAACTCGCTTCGTTTCCCGGCGCTATGCTGAGTGGACCGTCCGGCGTTCCAGGCGATGAGCGATAAAAGGTCGTTGCGTTCCCGGCTCGAAGCCCACATCTAACGCACAAGGAAGCTGGCTGCGGAGAAGTACGGATGGGAGACCATCCAGGACATATCCATGGCGTCCGGCCGGTCCGGCATGGGCGAAACTGGCAGGGACCCTGGCGCAAGACGCCGGGCCGCGTCCTCGGCACGTCGCTCGTGCGCCTCTACCAACTGACGCTTTCCGGTTTCGTCGGCAATAGCTGCCGGCATCTGCCGACCTGTTCCGAATACGCGCATGAGGCAATCGCCCGCCATGGATTGTGGGCCGGGGGCTGGCTGGCGCTGTTCCGGGTCTCGCGCTGCGGGCCGTTCGGGACGCATGGCATCGACCGCGTGCCGGAGACTCTCGGGGCGCGCTATGTCTGGTTCATGCCGTGGCACTATTGGCAGATCGGCAGGAGGCGCGGCGACGCAGATGGCTGACTATGTAAGCGCTTCGCAGCCGGTGTTTACGATCCGGTAGGGTTAACGTCAGCCTGCACAAACACTGCCAATTTGAGACAAAATCGAGACAAGAGGCCTCGCTAAGCCGCTCCGCATAATCCCTTTCCCGGAGTGAGCTTCGATGCGCCAGATAGACCGCTATCCGTTCTTCATTGCCATTATTCTGTTCCTGCTGGCCTGGATGCTCGGCCTGCCGATGCGGGCGCAGTCGGCGCCGCTCAAAGACATCCACTGCACTTTGATCGAGGACTCGGCGAGCGGCTCGACGCTTTGCCAGGATGGCTTCCGCGACGAGCGCGTCAGCCCGGCTTCGATCTTGCCGAAGGGGCTCGCGACGCGGGCGGCTTCCTGAACGATCTTCCCGGGCTCATCAAATAGAACGGCTTGCGGCTTTACGGCGGCGGAAAATCCTCATAAAAGACTGCCGCCCGCCAGCGTCCAAGTGATTGGCGCCTCCGGCCAACCCTGCATGCTCCAGCACACTTCCTGCGACATGCATTCACCACCCGCGCTCGTTTGCGGGACTGGATAGGACAACTCTGATGCTGAATTCCGTGTCCCTGACATTTCCCGATGGTTCCGTCCGCGAGTACGACGCGGCCATGACCGGCGCCGCCCTTGCCGAATCGATCTCCAAATCGCTGGCGAAAAAGGCTGTTGCCTATAGCCTCGACGGCACCGTCCGCGATCTTTCCGATCCGCTCGGCGGGTCCGGCAAGGTCGAGATCATCACCCGCGAGGATCCGCGCGCGCTGGAACTCGTCCGCCACGACGCGGCGCACGTGCTGGCCGAGGCGGTGCAGGAACTTTGGCCAGGAACGCAGGTGACCATCGGGCCGGTGATCGAGAACGGGTTCTATTACGACTTCGCGCGCAACGAGCCGTTCACCCCGGACGATTTCCCGGTGATCGAGAAGAAGATGCGCGAGATCATCGCCCGCAACAGGCCGTTCACCAAGGAAGTGTGGTCGCGCGAGAAGGCGAAGAAGGTCTTTGCCGACAAGGGCGAGCGCTACAAGGTCGAGCTGATCGACGCTATCCCCGAGGATCAGGATATCAAGATCTACGCGCAGGGCGACTGGTTCGATCTCTGCCGCGGTCCGCACATGGCTTCGACCGGGCAGATCGGCAACGCCTTCAAGTTGATGAAGGTGGCGGGCGCCTATTGGCGCGGCGATTCCAACAACCCGATGCTGACGCGCATCTACGGTACCGCCTTTGCCGACCAGGCGCAGCTCGAGGCATACCAGATGCTGCTGGAGGAAGCCGAGAAGCGCGATCATCGCAAGCTCGGCCGCGAGATGGATTTGTTCCATTTTCAGGAGGAGGGACCGGGCGTCGTCTTCTGGCACGCCAAGGGCTGGAAGATGTTCCAGAACCTGGTCAACTACATGCGCCGCCGCCTCGACGAGCACGGCTACCAGGAAGTCAACGCGCCGCAGGTGCTGGACAAGAGCCTGTGGGAGACGTCCGGCCACTGGGGCTGGTATCGCGACGCGATGTTCAAGGTGACGGTTGCCGGTGACGACACCGACGACGACCGCGTCTTCGCGCTGAAGCCGATGAACTGCCCCGGCCATGTGCAGATCTTCAAGCATGGGTTGAAGTCTTACCGTGAACTGCCCGTAAAGCTTGCGGAGTTCGGCAATGTGCACCGCTACGAACCGTCGGGCGCGCTGCATGGGCTGATGCGTGTGCGCGGCTTCACTCAGGACGATGCGCATATCTTCTGCACCGAGGAGCAACTCGCCGCGGAATGCCTGCGCATCAACGATCTAATCTTGTCGACCTATGCCGATTTCGGCTTCGACGAGGTCGCGGTGAAGCTGTCGACGCGGCCCGACAAGCGCGTCGGCACAGACGAGGCCTGGGATCATGCCGAGGCGATCATGAGCAATGTGCTGGAGACGATCCGCACGCGCTCCGGCAATCGCATCAAGACCTCGGTCAATCCGGGCGAGGGTGCCTTCTACGGGCCGAAGTTCGAATATGTGCTGAAGGACGCCATCGGCCGCGAATGGCAGTGCGGCACCACCCAGGTCGACTTCAACCTGCCGGAACGTTTCGGCGCCTTCTATATCGGCTCGGATTCGGAGAAGAAGCAGCCGGTCATGGTGCATCGCGCGGTGTGCGGCTCGATGGAACGCTTCCTCGGCATCCTGATCGAGAACTATTCCGGCCATTTCCCGCTGTGGTTCGCGCCGCTGCAGGTGGTGGTGGCGACGATCACCTCCGACGCGGATGAGTTTGCCACGAAAGTGGTCGAGCGGCTGAAGGCTGCGGGGCTGCTCGCCGAAACCGATCTGCGCAACGAGAAGATCAACTACAAGGTGCGCGAGCACAGCCTGGCCAAGGTTCCGGTCATTCTCGTTTGCGGCAAGCGGGAGGCGGAAGAGGAAACCGTCAATGTCCGCCGTCTCGGCTCCCGCGACCAGGAATCGCTGAAGCTCGGCGACGCCGTGAAATTGCTGGCGGACGAGGCCGTCTCTCCGGACCGCAAGCGCCGCGCGGCCTAAAATCGTTAATCTCCAATCGCTTCTCGAATGGCGGTGGCACATAGTCCACCGCCATCTTCACACGCCTGTCACGCCAACCTTGTAACCGAGCCGCCATGCTCAAGCTGAAACCGCGGGGAAGGCCGTTTCCCGAGCTCTCCTACGCCAACCGGCATCAGCCGGCGCTGACGCGGTGGTTCATCCATTCCGTCGAAGGCCTGTCGGGCCGCGACCGCTTTGCCGTGCTCTACGACTTGTGGCGGCGCCAGGTCGCTCCAACGGGCGAACGTGTGTTCAGCCGCATGCTGGACTTGATCGACGTCAGGGTGCACCACGCCGGCCGTTGGCCGCCGGCAAATGTGCCGGCTAGTCCGCTGGTGATCGTCGCCAACCATCCCTTCGGCATCGGCGACGGCATTGCAGTGCTGTCGCTCGCCGAGCAGCTCGGCCGTCCGTTCCGGGTCATGATCCACAAGGACCTGCTCAGGATCCGCGAGATGGAAGCCTATTCGCTGCCGATCGATTTTTCCGAGACCAAGGAAGCGCTGAAGAACAACATGGCCGTGCGCCACGAGGCGGTGCGGCTGTTGAAGGCAGGCGTCACCATCGTCGTTTTTC
>NZ_RZSN01000198.1:0-9666 GCF_003997315.1 Mesorhizobium sp. M1A.F.Ca.IN.020.04.1.1 | reverse complement strand
CCGGATCATCGAGCATGCGCTCGAACTTTTCCCGCGCGCCGTCATGGTCGCCTTCGAGCAGCGAGGCCTGCGCATCGAGCAGGTTGATCAGCGGCTCCTGGTCGGAACTGATCAACTTGGCGGCCTCCTTGGTCTTCTTGCGCGCCAGCGCGCCGTCGCCGGCGCCGGCCGCGATCATCCCCGTCGACAGCGCCTGGTAGCCGCGGTCGCGGCGGCGCACCCGGAAATAGCGCGAGATCGCATAAGGGCTGTTCCACAGCGACTTGATCAGCCACCAGACGATCATCACCGCTGCGACCACGGCGACGATCGCCACCGCCGCCACCATCAGCGTGACCTGGTACTGGTAACCGTTGAAGGTGACGATCATCTCGCCCGGGCGGTCGGCCAGCCAGGCAAAGCCGAGTCCCAGCGCGAACACGACGGCGAGGAAGGCGAGGATGCGGATCATCTGACGGTCCTCATGCCTTGGTCGCGCCGGCAATCAGCGCTTCGATCTGCTTTTCGACTTCGAGCCGCGCCTTCAGTTTGCTGGCGAAGTCGGCGCCGGCCGCCTTCGACGCATCGGGCAGGGTATCGTATTCGGCGAGCGCCTTGGCATAGTCGCCCTGGTTGACTGCCACTTCAATGCGCGCGACCGTTTCCGGCACTCCCTTGCCTTCGACGGCGCCGACCGGCCGCACCTGCACCAGCGATTTCGCGCTCGACATCAGGCTTTGGAAGAAGCCGGCATTCTGGTCGACCGGCGTTGCCGCTTCGATCATGGCGTTGGCGGCGGCTTCGGCCTCGGAAGCGATGGTGGCTCGCGTGGGCACGCCTTTTTCCGCATAGCCGCGCAGAACGCCAAGCTCCGGCGAGTCAGGCGCAATGGCGGCGAACGTGTCGAGCTCGGTCGCGAACGGCGCACCGCGATCGAGCGCCGCCTTCAGCGCCGAAGCGGCAATCGCCAACGCGATCTTCGGCTGCGAGGCCTGCGCGTCGACCTTGCCGGAGAGCTGCTGCACCGACTGTTCCAGCGCCGCGATCCGGCTGTCCGCCGCCTTCGCCGCGTCGCCCGCCGATTTCACAAGCGCGTCGAGCCCGGCGAGCTTCTCGTTGAGCGGGGCGACATCGACCGGTGCAGCATTTCCGGCCTTCTGCAGGTCGGCGACCGACGTCTCGACCTGGCCGACCTTGTCGGTGAGCGCCTTGAGCGCGGCGCCGTCGTCGCCCTGGCCGGGCGAGGATTTCAGCGCCGCGAGGTCCGACTTCACCTGGTCGAGCGCCGAGGACAGGCCGTCGACCTTGGCCGAAGCGCCGGTATCGGCCGCCTCCTTAAGTGCCGCGATTTGGCTTCTCAGCGAAGCGATCTCGCCGGTGACGCCGTCGGGCGAGGGCCCGCCGACCGAAGTCGGAGAACCGAGCAGCCCTACCGCTTGCAGAAGACCGGCGCCGGCAAGCGCGACAACGCCGCCGATAACGCCGGCAGCAATCATGTTGACGCCTGAGCGCCTGGCGGCCGGGAAGTCGCGATCGTCGCTTCGGGTTTCGCTCGGCTTCGACGCCGAGGCGGCAGAACTGGTCTTGGCTGCCGACGCATCCTCGAAACTGTAGCCGAAGCTTTTTGGTTCGCTCTTCGGAGCCTCATCCGTGCCCGGATAGGATGCTTGCGCCCCATCCTTGTTGGTTCCAGCCTGGTCAGCTCCGCCCTGCGCCGCGTCGGTGTGTTCCCACGGCTCGATGTCGGCCTGTTCGGCATGGATCGGCTCTTCGGGAGCTTCCGGCTGCGAAGCAGCAGCCCCTTCCTCTGCCTTCGCCTCGTCGGTTCGTTCCGTGTTGGTATCGGTATTGGCGGCATCCTCGTCGGTGATTCGCGAGACGGCGCCGGGTTCGAGTTCGATGGTCACCGGCTCGCGGCGGCTCTTCGAATGTCGCACCTTAGGCGTCTTGACCATGCTTGGGCTCCGCAAATTGGCTTGAGGATGGTTCGAAGGGTCTAGAGCTCAAGGATGCTCTACCACATCACCAAGCGGTGAAAAGGGGCGGTGTGATGACGCGGCTCAGCTCGGTAGCGACAAAAGCTGGAACAGCGCGTCCTCGTCGGATTTAGAGGCAATGCGAACCTTTTGCCCGCCAACCCCGTCCAATTCTTTGGCGATTCTTACGGACAGGGCCAAAAACTCCGCCCGTTCAAAGAGATGCCGCAGTGCTGGGCGCATGGCCAGGCCAATCATCACGGGTGCCGCCTTGGCCGAATAGAGCAGCACTGCCTCGACCGGCGTGCCCGACAATCGGGCAACGACGGCATCGTCGCCATAATCGAATTCGATGGTGTCGTAGGTCTCGACAGGCCGGACACGCACCCGGGCTGCCGCCAGCCGTTCTTCGAACACCGGAAAGCGCACCCGGCCACAAAGATAAACCATCTCCTTGCCCGTAAGTTCGGCGGTTATCTGGCCGGCCAGTGCTTCGGCATCGCCTGGGCCTTCAAAGACGGACGTAAATCCAGCCGCACGGCAGGCTTCCGCCGTCCTTGTCCCGACCGCATGGCAAGGCAGCGCGGCAAGCGCGGCGACCAGTTCCTTGGGCGCATAGCGCACCGCATTGGCGCTGGTGACGGCAACCGCGGCAGCAGCGGGCAAGACGCTTGCCTCGACCGGCAACGCCACTGTTTCCGTCAGTGGCAGCAGGACGGGCTGGAACCCCTGGGCCTGAAGCCGCCGGGCCGTGCGGGAGGCGCCCGGTTCCGGCCTCGTCACCAGGACGCGGACCATGTCAGGCCCAGCCGTCGAAGAATTTTGCGCCGGCCTTGGCGCGAACGGCCCGCGCGGCTTCCACGCCGATATTCGCCGCGTCCCGGGCCGGGCCGTTCAATCTGACCTCATGCGACTCGGTGCCGTCGGGCGAGATGATCAGCCCGGCGAAAGACAGGTTTTCGTCCGAGACGATCGCATGGCCGGCGATCGGCGTGCGGCAGGAGCCGTCGAGCGCAGCAAGAAAGGCGCGCTCACAAGCCAGCGCCTGACCGGTCGGCATGTCGTGAATAGCCGCCAACATATTGTCGACCACGCCGTCGCCGATGCGGCTTTCGATGCCGATCGCCCCCTGCCCCGGCGCCGGCGGAAAGACATCCAGCGGCATCAGATCGGTGATCACGCTCTCAAGCCCGAGCCGCTTCAGCCCCGCATAGGCGAGGATGGTGCCTTCGGCCACGCCCTCATCCAGCTTGCGCAGTCTGGTCTGCACATTGCCGCGGAACATCACCACATTGAGGTCCGGCCGCATCCTGCGGAGCAGCGCCTGGCGCCGGAGCGACGACGAGCCGATCGTGGCGCCATGCGGCAGATCGGCGATCCGCTTCGCGGTCTTGCCGATGAAGGCGTCGCGCGCGTCCTCGCGCGGCAGGAAGACGGAAAGCTCCAGCCCGTTGGGCAGCACCGTCGGCATGTCCTTCGAGGAATGCACGGCGATATCGATGCGGCGATCGAGCAGCGCTTCCTCGATCTCCTTGGTGAACAGGCCTTTGCCGCCCGCTTCCGACAACGGCCGGTCCTGAATGCGGTCGCCGCTGGTCGAGATCGGCACAATTTCGAAGGCCTGCTCGGGCAGGCCATGCGCCTGCATGAGCCGCGCCCGCGTTTCATGCGCCTGGGCGAGCGCCAGCGGGCTGCCGCGTGTTCCGATTTTCAAGGTTGTTTGCATGGCGCGCGGTCCGTGATAACCCCCGAGGCGATTCCGAGGTCTGCCGAGATTCAGGTCAGGCCGAGCCGAAAATGGCGGATTTCGAGAACCGGAGCGGAGCGTACTTTTGGGTACGTGAGCGCCGGAAGCGCAGAAAACCGCCATTCGCAGGCCGGCACCACCTGACTATCGACAGACCTCCTATATAGGAAAGGTCGGAGACACAATCTTCGAGGACAGCGACGAATTGATCCGCGTTCTGGGCATTGAGACAAGCTGCGATGAGACGGCCGCCAGCGTGGTGGCGCTGGACGGCGACTCCGCGCCCGAAATCCTCTCCAATGTCGTCTTGAGCCAGATCGAGGAGCATGCCGCCTTCGGCGGCGTCGTGCCCGAGATTGCCGCGCGCGCCCATGTCGAGGCGCTGGATGGGATCGTCGAGGCAGCGCTGACCGATTCGGCCGTATCGCTCGATGAGGTCGACGCCGTCGCCGCGACTGCCGGGCCGGGGCTGGTCGGCGGGCTGATCGTTGGTCTGATGACTGCCAAGGCGATTGCCGCCGCTGCGAATAAGCCGCTGATCGCCATCAACCACCTCGAAGGTCACGCGCTGACTGCCCGGCTGACCGAGGGGCTCGACTTTCCCTATCTGCTCTTGCTGGTCTCCGGCGGCCACACCCAGATCGTCGCTGTACGCGGCGTCGGCGACTACCAGCGCTGGGCAACGACCATCGACGATGCGCTGGGCGAAGCCTTCGACAAGACGGCCAAGATGCTTGGCCTGCCCTATCCGGGCGGGCCCAACGTAGAAAAGACAGCGGCCGGCGGCGATGCGAGCCGCTTTGCCTTCCCGCGTCCGATGAAAGGGTCGGCGCAGCCGGATTTCTCCTTCTCCGGCCTGAAGACGGCTGTGCGCCAGGCGGCAACGGCAATCGCGCCGCTCAGCGACCAGGACGTCGCCGACATCTGCGCCTCCTTCCAGGCTGCGGTGGCCGATGCGCTGGGCGACCGTGTCGCGCGGGCGCTCGCCCGTTTCCGCAAGGAATTTCCCGAGACGGCAAAGCCGGCGCTGGTCGTCGCCGGCGGCGTCGCCGCCAACCGCACGATCAAGGCGACGTTGGAGGCGCGCTGTTCCAAGGCCGGCTTCGCATTCGTCGCGCCGCCGCAAAAGCTTTGCACCGACAATGCCGCGATGATCGCCTGGGCCGGCATCGAGCGGCTGCGCGCCGGGGTGGCCGACGCGAGCGCCGCCGACTTCGTGCCGCGCTCGCGCTGGCCGCTGGACAGTGTTTCCGCTCCCTTGGTCGGCTCGGGCCGTCGCGGGGCAAAGGCATGACTGACGCGGTCACGAACGGCGCACAAACCAAGGCGCCCAGCGGCTGGCGCGTAGCGGTGCTTGGCGGCGGCGCCTGGGGCACGGCGCTGGCGCTCGCCATGCTGCGCGCCGGCCATTTTGTCCGCCTCTATGCCCGCGATCCCGACACCGTCGCCGCGATCGACCGTGGCGAAAACCCGCACTATCTGCCCGGCATCGCGATCGAGCCCGGCATCGTCGCCACCAGCGATATCGCTGCTGCGCTCGACGGTGCGAATTGCGTGCTGGCGGTAACGCCCGCGCAATCGCTGCGCGTGGTGCTGACCGCCGCCGCCGGCCATGTGCCATCCGGCGTGCCGCTCGTCCTCTGTGCCAAGGGGATCGAGCGCGACACCGGCGCGCTGCTGTCCTCGATCGTCGAGGAAAACCTGCCCGACAATCCGGTCGCAGCACTTTCCGGCCCGAGCTTCGCCAGCGATGTCGCGCGCGGCCTGCCGACGGCCGTGGTGGTGGCCGGCCGCGACGGAGAACTGGCGGCCGATCTCGCTGCCCGCTTCTCGGCCGAGAACCTGCGCTGCTATTCCAGCGACGATCTCATCGGCGTCGAGATCGGCGGCGCGCTGAAGAACGTCTTCGCCATTGCTGCCGGCGCCGTCACCGGAGCCAAGCTTGGTGCCAGCGCCCAGGCCGCCATGGTGACGCGAGGCTTCGTCGAGCTGCGCCGCATCGGCGCCGCCTTCGGCGCCAGGCCGGAGACGCTGATGGGGCTCTCCGGCCTCGGCGACCTGCTGCTCACCTGTTCCTCGGCGCAGTCGCGCAACTTCGCCTACGGCCTGGCGCTCGGCCAAGGCAAGGAGCTCACCGGCCTGCCGCTCGCCGAAGGTGTGCCGACGGCCGGCATTGCTGCCCGCATCGCCGCCGAGCGCGGCATCGAGGCGCCGATCATTGCCGCGGTCGCCGCCATCCTCGATGGCAAGGTGACCATCGGCCAGGCTGTGACGGCGCTGATGACGCGGCCGCTCAAAACCGAAACCGACATCTGAAGCCTCGGAGTTGAAACATGCTGTTTGCGTTGATTTGCAAGGACAAGCCCGGCAGCTTGCAGCTGCGCGCCGACACAAGGCCGGCGCATGCGGCGTTCCTGGAAGGCCTGATCAGCGAAGGAAGACTTGCCTTTGCAGGTCCCTTCCTCGACGCTGCCGGCAAGCCTGACGGAAGCCTGGTGATGATCGAGGCGCCCGACATGGCCGGCGCGCAAGCCCTGGCGGCCGCCGACCCCTATGCCAAGGCCGGCCTGTTCGAAAGCGTCGAAATCCGTCCATGGAACTGGTTCTTCCAGAAGCCCGCCGCCGCGTGACCGGTCGCGGCGCTCCCTCTCCCCGCGAGAACGGGGAAAGGATAAAGAAGAGCGCCAACGCTTCAATCGGGGCGAACCGACAATGGCAAGGGGACAACTGAGATGAACTACTGGCTGTTCAAGTCCGAACCTTCGGTCTTTTCCTTCGAGGCGCTGAAGGCGAAGGGCAAGGCCGGCACGCAGTGGGACGGCGTGCGCAACTACGCCGCGCGCAACAACATGAAAGCCATGCAGATCGGCGATCTCGGCTTTTTCTACCATTCCAATGAAGGCCTCGACATCGTCGGCATCGCCGAGGTTTGCGCGCTTGCCCACCCCGACTCCACCACCGACGATCCACGCTGGGAATGCGTCGACATCCGCGCCTGCAAGGACGTGCCGAAGCCGGTGACGCTGGAACAGGTCAAGGCCAATCCGAAGCTGGCCGACATGGCGCTGGTGCGGCTTGGCCGGCTTTCCGTGCAGCCGGTGACGCCGGCAGAGTGGAAAGAAGTCTGCCGCATGGCCGGCCTCGACCCGGCACCGTGACCAGACTCACCCCCAAAAACGCAAGGACATTCATCCTCGACAATACGGCGCTGATGGCGCCGCCGCACGTGCCGGAAGTGCTGCTGCACCTGGCTGACGAGGCGCACGACCTCTGGCTGCGCACCGAGGAGGAGCTGGCCGAGATCGGCCTGCCGCCGCCCTTCTGGGCTTTCGCCTGGGCCGGCGGCCAGGGCCTTGCCCGCTATGTGCTCGACCATCCGGCGACGTTGCAGGGCAAACGCGTGCTCGACTTCGCTTCCGGCTCCGGCATGGTCGCCATCGCTGCCTTGAAGGCCGGCGCGGCTGAACTGACCGCGGCCGATATCGATCCCTTTTGCGCGACGGTTATCGCCCTCAACCTGGAAGCCAATGGCGTGAAGGCCGATTTCCTGGATGCGGACTCCATCGGCACGGATGACGGCTGGGACGTCGTCTTGGCCGGCGATGTCTTCTACGACAAGCCTTTGGCGGAGAGGTTGACGCCGTGGTTCACGAGCCTCAAGGCGCGCGGCGCCGACATCCTCGTCGGCGATCCCGGGCGCGCCTATCTGCCGAAGACCGGACTGCAATCGCTCGCCGTCTACCAGGTACCGGTGACGCGCGTGCTGGAGGATGCCGAGGTCAAGCGCACGACCGTGTGGCGATGGGTTTCCGCCGCTTCGGCTTGACGCAGCCGGCGAACAGGGATTCCATCGCTCATCTTTCGGGAAGGGGATTCTATGGATTTCTCAACGGTGAACTGGCTGGCGGTGATCGCCGCGGCCGTCATGGCGTGGCTGTTCGGTGCCGCCTGGTACATGGGCCTGAGCAGGCCCTGGCTGAAGGCGGCAAAGCTCGATCCGGCGACGATGAAGCGCTCGGCCGTTCCGTTCATCGTCAGCTTCGTCGCCGAGCTCGTCATGGCGCTGGTCATGGCGCTGGTGGTCGGCGCGATGACCGGCGGCGAGCCCAACCCGCTCGCCGGCGTGATCTTCGGCTTTGTGCTCTGGTTTGGCTTTGTCGCCACCACGCTGTCGGTCAACCACCGCTATCAGGGCTTTGGCTGGGACCTCACGCTGATCGATGCCGGCCATTGGCTCGGCGTGCTGCTCATCATCGGCGCCGTGATCGGTTGGTTCGGCGCGCCGGCCGCGCCGGCAGGCTAGGGCACTTCCAGGAAAAGTGTGAAACGGTTCCGTCGGAATTGCGCCAAACAGAGAGAGAGCGCGGTCCGGAGCGTCGCTAACCCGCGTCTGCGTCTTTCGTGACTTCGTCGAGAAGCCATTCGCGGAAGGCGACGATGCGCGCGTCGTCCTTCATCGCTTCCGGATAAACCAGGAAATAGGCGAACTCCGGCGCGACCTTGATGCCGAGTTCGAAGGGCCGGATCAGCCGCCCTTGCGAAAGGTCGTTGGCCACCATGGCGAAGTCGGCAAGCGCCACCGCATTGCCGTCGAGCGCCGCCTGCGCGGCATCGGTCGAGGACGCGAAGACAAGGGTGCGGCTGTCGTCGAAATCTTCGACCCCTGCCGCGTGCATCCACATGCTCCAGTTCGGCCAAGTGACGCCCTGCCGAGACCATTCGATATGCGCCAGCGTATGGTGGAAGAGATCGCGCGGCTCCTTCAGCGGCGGGCCTGAGGCGAGCAGCGCCGGGCTGCAGACGGGGATGATGATGTTCTCGAACAGCCGGTGCGCGCAGAGCCCGGGATATTTACCGGTACCGAAACGAATGCCGATATCGACATCGTCCCGCTCGAAATCCCTGACTTCATAGGTAATGTCGAAGCGCAACTCGACGCCCGGCTTTTGCCGGCGGAAACCGTCGACGCGCCGCATCAGCCACTTGGTTGCGAACTGCGCGTCGAGCGTCACTTTCAGCAGCGCCGTGCCTCTCGCCATCTTGCGCGCGCGGGTAACGGCGCGGCCAAGCAGGTCGAGCGCATCGACCGAGGCTTCGAACAGAACGTTTCCCGCTTCGGTCAGCCGCATGGTGCGGCTGGTGCGCGTGAACAGCACGAGGTCGAGCTGATCCTCTATTTCCTTGATCTGGTGGCTGACCGCCGCCGGCGTCAGGCCAAGCTCGTCCGCGGCACGGGTAAAATTGAGGTGCCTCGCCGCTGCCTCGAACGTCCTCAACGCACGCGTTCCGGGCAGCAAGCGGGCCATTCCTATCTCCAAAAAAAACTTGATAATCGGACAAGAACTACTCGTTTCCCGTTTGTTTTTCAATCCGGCAAGATGGCTGCATCGATAAACCATCAAACCGGATTTGATATCCGAAGAACACGGATAGCGCCATGACCGAGATCGTCCTGAAGTCCCACGCCGCTCCGAAATCCAACTCCGGCATCGCGCTTTGGCTGCGTTCGGCATTCGAGTGGCTGTGCCAGGCCCGGGTCGCCGCTCGGCTTCCCGACGAATCCGTCGAGGATCTCTCCGACCGCCAGCTGCGCGACATCGGCGTCGAGCGCAGGGACGTCGCAAAGGCGATGAACCGGGACCTTGGCCGGATCGGATTGCTGGATACCGGCTGGCAGCAGCCTAAGCGGCACTGAGGGAATAGGGGGAGTAGGCAGAGAATCTCGCTTCGGTGGCCGTGCGTCCTCCGTGACATATCCTACTCCCCTACCCCCTACTCCCTACCTCACCACCTTCACCACCGTCCGGTCCGACAGCAGCGGCAGCAGCCTCGCCATGGTGCGCGCCGTCACCGCGACGCAGCCTTGCGTCGGCGTGAAGCCGGGACGCGCCAGATGGAAGAAGATCGCGCTGCCGCACCCGCGCCGGCGCGGCACGATGTTCCAGTCCAGCACCAGGCACACAT
>NZ_RZSN01000197.1:0-9676 GCF_003997315.1 Mesorhizobium sp. M1A.F.Ca.IN.020.04.1.1 | reverse complement strand
GGCGATGGCGCCGGTGGCGCCCGGCCGCGACGGCCATACCTACAACATCAACGCCGATACTTTTGCCGGCGCCATCGCCGGCGCCTGCCGCGCCTCGCGCCTGCTTTTCCTGACCGACGTGCCGGGCGTGCTCGACAAGAACAAGAAGCTGATCGACGAGCTGACGGTGGCCGAGGCCAAGGCGCTGATCAAGGACGGCACGATATCGGGCGGCATGATCCCGAAGGTCGAGACCTGCATCGAGGCGATCGAGCGCGGCGTCGAGGGCGTGGTCATCCTCAATGGCAAGACGCCGCATTCGGTGCTGCTCGAGCTGTTCACCGAGCACGGGGCCGGCACGCTGATCGTGCCGTAGCGATTATTTAGCCGGCTAGCCTTCTGCTTTCCGCGACCCGCTTATCTTCCGCGACGGGCAGGGTCGGCTTTCGCGCCGGGTGCTGAAAGACCATCGATTCCTCATCGGCGTCCTGCGGCGCGCCCCAGAATTCGGCAAGCGTCGGGCCCGCGGCCACGCGGCGGTCCCGCACCAGAAAACCCCAAACCTCACGGAACCAGACGCGGCGGCCCATCTTGGTGTACCAACGCATCGAATGCCGCTGCTCTGGGTCCGGATGGAAAAGGACGCGCGCCAGCGCTTTCGGCCGTGACTGCACGGCAAGCTCGATCAGCTTGACGGCGAAGAACAGCATCCACGGCTTCAGCCGGGTCATATGCAGCACCTGGTGCTTGTAGTCCCAGAGCCGGATGTCCTTCTGGATCACCCTGCGATCCTTGGCGATGCGGAAGAACGGCGTCCAGCGATGCGGCGTCACATAGAGCGCCTGGATCTGGTCGGGATCATAGGCGATGAGCTGGCGAAAGCCGCGCCAGAGATCGCGAAAACCCTCATCCTCGAAGCCAGCGACCCAGGTCGCCATGGACAATATGCCGTGCCGGCGAAGCAGCCGGATCGCTTCGCGATCGGACTTGGTGCTGCCGCCCTTGCGGATCAGCGACAGTGTGGCCTCGTCGGTGTTCTCCATGCCGAGCAGCCAGCGGATGACGCCGGCCTTGCGATAAAGGTGCAGGATATCGGCATCGCGCACGATATCGTCGGCGCGCGTCGAGCCGACGATCAGAACCGGCACGTTCTCGGCGATCATCGCATCGAGAAAGGCGCGCCAGGCCTTCTTCGAGGAGGTGGGGTTCTCGTCTGCCAGATTGACCAGTTCGACGCCATACTCGCGGTGCAGCCAGGCGATCTCCTTGGCGAAGCTGGCCGGATCGCGATGTCGCCAGCGGGTCCAGAAGCCGCGCTGGCCGCAATAGTTGCACAGATGCGGACAGCCGCGCGAGAACTGCATGACCACGGCGCGCTTGCCGCCCCAATAGCTGTAGCGGCCATGGTCGATCAGCTCCCAGCCGATGCGGCAGGCGTCGAGATCGGTAATCGTCATCGCAGGCGGCGCCGCAAAGGGTCGGCCGCAATCGTCGCGATAGGCGATGCCGGCGACACCCGACACCGGCCGGCGCCTTTCCAGCGCCTCGACCAGCGCCAGCGCGGTCGCCTCACCCTCGCCGCGCACGATGAAGTCGAAGACGTCCGTTGCGGCGAGCACGTCGCGCCAGTGATAGGTCGGGAAGACGCCGCCATAGAGGATGACGACCCCTAGCGCGCGGGCTTTGATCATTTCCGCGATCCGCAGCGCGGTCGGATGCGCCGAGGTCGAGCCGGAATGGCCGATCAGGACGAAATCCGGATTATCGCTCAGGGCCTCATCGACGAGCGTGGAAAGCGGCATCGGCCCGAACTCCGCATCGACCAGGCGCACCCGATGGCCGGCATCGAGCAGCGGACCGCCGATCGCCAGCAGACCCAAAGGCGGCAGGTGATCGTCGGGCACGCGGCTGCCGATGGCCGTATGCGGCGGGTTGACCAGCACGATGTTCATGGCGGACCTCCGTTGCGTCGGTCCGCCGGTCGTATTTGGCGATGTCGAAGCCGCCTGGGCGCGGTTCAGCAGTTTCGATGCAGCTTTCCCACAGATTTGATGGGCACACCCGAAACGTCGCGCAGAGCGGGAGACGGCGTCAGCCCAGTGCATAACAAAAGGTTAAGGACGTGCGCGTTGCGCAGCTCGATCGAGCTCTGGTTTTCGGCGCTTCAAACCTTCGGCAAGGAGAGTATTAGCAGAAACTAATGCAGTTGACCCTAAACTTTTATTAAAACTCTAAGCATTTATAATTGTCGGTGGGGGACCACAAGGAAATGCCCATATGGCGCTGAATCCCGATCTGAAAATCGATGAGGCGAGCCTCATCACATCGACGTTGATCAAGAAGCACAAGGCGGCGTCCGCGGAGGCGGTCGACGCCGCCGAGCTCAAGGCGCGGGCGGCCCAGCTCGCCCTGGTGCTGGACCTCGCTCATCAGGCTTTCGCGCGCCAGGAGCCCGCAGGGCAAATCGTCGAGCGCCTGGCGGGTCGACTGCATGAACTGCGCCGGGAGGTCGCTCCGGCTCTTTGGCAGGAACTGATCCCGCTCGCTCAGCAGCACCGCGTGGCGGCCTACCTGAAGCAGGATCCGTTCACGCGCTGGTCCTTCGAAAAGCCGCGCGGCTATTCGGGCGACGCGACGCTGCTGGACATCTACTACAAGCACCCGAGCGCCGACGAGATCGTGGCATCGTCGAGCGAACTCGGCCGCGAGATCTTTGCCTATACGAGCGAAGCGGCAAGCTCGGTGGCGGGGCGCGAGCGCCGCGAGATACTGGCCAAAACGGTCGACGAAACGGCTGCCCGGGTAGAAAACGCCGAGGTGCTGGCAATCGCCTGCGGCCATTTGCGGGAAGCCGAACTCTCAAAGGCGCTCGCCGAGAGAAGGTTAAAGCGCTGGATCGGTCTCGACCAGGACCCGGTGAGCGTCGGCACGGTCAACCGCGACCTCACCGGTACGGCAGTGGAAGCAGTGGACGGATCCGTGCGCGGTCTTTTGCGGCGCGCCTACCCGCTTGGCACATTCGATCTCGTCTATGCTTCCGGGCTGTATGACTACCTGCCGCTTCCGGTCGGCGCACGGCTGCTGCAGCGCGCCATGGAACTGGTCAAGCCGGACGGCGAATTCCTCTTCGCCAATTTCAGCGACGAGATCACGACCGACGGGTACATGGAAACATTCATGGACTGGCCGCTCATCCTGCGATCGGCCGGCGACATGTGGGACATCATCAATGCCGCGGTGGATAAGAACCGCGTCGAAGCCGAGGTCTATTACGGATCGAATAGGAACATCGTCTACGGCAAGATCCGCAAACGCGTGGATTTCGCGGCGCCCGCCATGGAGCGGTAGCGGAGCCGCTTCACATCCGGATTTTCAAGTCGGGCCGTGCAGCGGCCCGGCTTTCTGATGCATCGCGCGGCGTCCTCGTTTCGCCGAGATGGCGCCGCCCTACATTCCTGCCGCACTGCTTTGAGTTAAGCGACGAGGTCCTGCCTGGCCTGCATGATCTCTTCGATCGGGACGGGACGTCCGGTCAGGAAGCCCTGGATCGACTGGATGCCCATGTGCTGCAGCAAATTCTGCTGCTCTTTCGTCTCGACACCCTCGACAAGGACCGTATGGCCCAGATTGCGCAGCAGTCTGACCATGTCCTGCAACAGGCTCAGGCCTCGAACCGTCTGGCAATCGTGCAAGAAACTGCGATCGATCTTGACGACGTCGAACTTGAAACGACGGAGCCAGGCCAGACCTGCAAATCCGGTTCCGAAATCATCGAGCCAGATCTGAACGCCCAAGGTTCGAAGCTGCTCGATACTTCTGGCGGCCTGCGCCTCCAGGGATATATCGCTGCCTTCCGTGACCTCGAGCGCCAGCCTCTGAGGCGCCATGCCGTGGCGACCAAGGATCTCGGTGACGTGAAGTGGGAAATTCGGAGCCTTGAGCTGGACGACCGAGACGTTCACGGACACGACCGATCCCAATCCGTGCTCGACCATGTCGCCGCAAGCCCGATCGATCACCCACATCCCGAGTTCCTCGATCCCGCCGGTCTGCTCGGCGACAGGTATGAACACGGACGGGCTGATCACGCTGCCGTCGAAGTCGCGCAGCCGCATCAACGACTCATGGCCAAGCACCTTGCCGGATATCGCATCGCAGATCGGCTGATAGACCACGGAGACCAGTCCCTCCGAAACGGCTTGCTTGAGCAGTTCCGAAAGATTCTGGCTGGCGCGCTTCTGATCGATGGCCTGCGCATCATAGATGGTGAAGGTCGCGCGACCGGAAAACTTGGAGGCGTAAAGCGCGCGATCGGCCTCCTGCAACAAGATCCGAAGCTCTATGCTTTGATCGGCGCGCGTCAACGAGGCGCCAGCGCTGATGGTGACGATGTTGAGTTTATCGTCCCGATCGGGATGGGAGATGTTCAAGTCCTCGACGGCCCGGCAGAATTGATGGGTCACCTCGCGCAGGTGATCCGGTCCGGCGACCTTGCAGAGCACGACGAATTCTTCGCCGCCGTACCGTCCCGCGATGGCGTGATTGGACGCCGCCGTCTCGTCGAAGGCTCGGGCAAGCTCGATCAGGCAGTCGTCGCCGGCCTGATGGCCGAGCCGGTCGTTGAACCGCTTGAAGTAGTCCACGTCCACGAGAATGACGCCTATTTCGTCATTGTCCCTGGCCCATTCCTTGCACAACTCCGCGAATTCTCGGGTGATCGCCCTGCGGTTCTTAAGCCCGGTAAGCGGGTCGGTGTCTGCGATCTCGATGAGCTTTTGACCATTTTCGATGGCGACCTGCTCCTGGATCTGCGCCTGAAGGGCATGCAGGAAGGTTTGGTAGCGCTCCATGCTGAGGCGCCATGACAGATAAAGCGACAAAACAAGGCAATTCACGAAATAGGTTGCAAGCACCAGACGGGTGCCAAGATCGGCTTGAAGCAAGAACAGCGTGGCGCCGAGGAATGCTATTGTCACGGTTGCGGACGACAGCGCCGAGAGCCATAGCCGGAAGTTGAAGAAAAGGTTGGCACCGAGAATGAAAACCGTGCCGAAGATGATGAAATGGGACAGCGCCTCCTGATGCGTCGTTCCGAGGGCCGACAGCAGCCATCCGATCGCGCCCGCCACGATCGCCAGAGCAGCAACGTAGTGCAGAGTGGTGACGGCAAAATCGCGTCGAGCAACAAGTTCGACAAGCACCAGGAAGGTCAATCCCAACGTCAGGCGCGTCAGAATCACACGGTCGGCAATGTCCGGGAAAAGGAACCAGTCGAAGGCCCCGTAGCATATGTAGCTCAACACGGCCGCCGCTATGCCCCAGCGCACGACCTTGCGATTCTGATCCGCGTTCTTCTGCAGCAGCATCGCAAAAAGCGTCGGATCGGCGGATTTCCACGGCGGGCGTGAAATCGCTTCAGTGACCCTCTGAGCCACGTCCTCCGTCAGTTGCATGCAATGCTCCTTTGCGATCATCCTCCGCATGAACGGGTTCGAGCAAGCGAAGTCCGTCAAGTCCTTACGGAAGGACGAAGGCAAGCCTGGTTCATTATAAGACACTAATGTTGCTAACCGCCGGTAAACGGATCATGCGATTGCACCGGCACAGCGACCCGCTAAGGATTCCATGCAACAATCGTGAGTTACCGAATAATGCATGGTCACACTTTCTCCAGATCGCAAGAGACGACGCACGAAACATTGCGTAAATTTCCGAGCGCGTCTTTTGTTAAGGTTCGTGTAACCTTAATTTCAGTTGATATCGGGGAAATCGTCCCGAAGTAGATTCGCTCCGACCACATTGTCGGGCCGTTCTTTGCGGAGAACCGTTTCGGGTACGATTACCGCCGCAGATGGCTGAGCGGCACGTGGCCTGGCCCCTTGATGTTCTGCAGCACAAGCTGGGTATGGACGTCGCGGACGCCGGGCAGCCGCATCAGTCGGTGCATGACGAAAGCATTGAGATCGTCCACCGACGGCACCATCACATGCAGCAGGAAATCGTGGTCGCCGGTCATCGTCCAGCAGGACGAGACCTCGTCCATGCGCTGCACGGCGGCGATGAAGCTTTCCGGCGAGCCGTCGCTGTGGCTCACCAGGCGGACCTGGATGAACACCTCGACCGTCAGCCCCAGCGCGCGTCGGCTGAGCACGGCGGCAAAGCCCTTGATGATGCCGGCGCCTTGCAGCGCCTCGAAGCGCCGAGCGCAGGGAGTGGTCGACAGGCCGATCTCCTGCGCGAGTTCCGACACGGCCTTGCGCCCGTCGCGCTGCAGGGTGTCCAGCATTCTTATTTCGAACTCGTCCAACTGAGGCATTTTCCCTCCTAAACGTTTAAATTTGAGCGGAGTTTACCTCAAAATCCCTCGCGTGGCTACAAAGAAGGCTGATTTGCCTCACGAGCCGCGGCTACGATGACGCCACCATCCGGGAACCGACGATTTTTCAGGAGGAAGAAATGACGATCAGCGTTGCCGACTATGCCCGCGAGTGCGCGGCGCAAGGCCTTCGCGGCGACTATTCGGTGTGCCGCGCCGACTTCACAGTGGCTCAGCATTACGACTATTCCGCCGACGAGCAGGCAGTGTGGCGCACGCTCTGCGATCGCCAGACGAAGCTGACGCAGAGGCTGGCGCACCGTTCCTATCTCGACGGCGTCGCGACGCTCGGGCTGCTCGACAAGATTCCGGATTTCGACGCCATCAGCGAGAAATTGCGCAAGCTCACGGGCTGGGAAATCGTGGCGGTGCCCGGGCTGATCCCCGCCGGCCCCTTCTTCGACCATCTCGCAAACCGCCGTTTCCCGGTCACCAACTGGCTGCGGACCAGGCAGGAACTCGACTACATCGTCGAGCCGGACATGTTCCATGACTTCTTCGGGCATGTGCCGATCCTGACGCAGCCGGTGTTCGCCGATTTCATGCAGATGTATGGTGAGAAGGCCGAGGACATGATCGCGCTGGGCGGCGACGAGATGATCACCCGGCTCTACTGGTACAGCGCCGAATACGGCCTCATCCAGGAAGCCGGCCAGCCGGTAAAGGCTTTCGGCGCAGGACTGATGTCGTCTTTCACCGAGCTGCAATTCGCGGTCGAAAGCAAGGACGCCCATCATGTGCCGTTCGACCTGGAGACGGTGATGCGCACCGGCTACGAGATCGACAAGTTCCAGCGCGCCTACTTCGTGCTGCCGTCCTTCGACGCATTGCGCGATGCATTCGCCGGCGACGACCTCGCCGGGATCGTCACGCGGTTCAAGGGTCAGCCGGCGCTCGACCCCGCCACGGTCTAGGCATTGAACCAAAATGCGCGAGCCCGAAATCGTTCGGTGCGGCGCGCTTCGGGGTCCGGCTTTCGCCCAGCCGGCCGTCAGAGCGGTTCGGTGGCTAAAAGGCGACTGAGCCGCTCTGGGTTTGCGGAAGCAAGCCGCCAGTGTCCGGTCCCTCGGGCATCAGCCGGCCGAAGCCGGCTCGGCCTTGAGCCTCGCCAACTGCTCGCTTTGCAGCTCCAGCGCGGCGTCGATGAAGCGCAGCACGGTCGCCAACTCGGCGGCGCTGAAAGCCGCCATCACTTTCTCGCCCTCGCGCGCGATGGCGCCATAGTAGCGCTCCGAAAGTTCTCTGGTCAGGTCGGTCGCCTCGATCACCACCTTGCGCCTGTCTTCCAGGCTGCGGGTTCGGGTAACGAGCCCACGCGCCTCAAGGCGGTCGATCAAGGCCGTCACCGCTGCCGGCGTCAGCCCCGTCGCCGCCGCCACGGCGCCGGCCGATTGCCGCCCCGCATAGAGCAAGCCCAGACAATGCCGCTCGGCCGCGATCAGCCCAAGCCGCTCCCCGACCGCCTCGTCATAGGCTTGCGTCGCGTCCTGCCAGCGCATGACGGCACGGCTGACGGCCGCCGTCATCTCAGCACGATTCATGCTTGACGAATTTAGTTCGATCATCTAACTATCAAGTTGTCTAACATTCAGACTATCGTATCAATATGCGATGCCACCCTTTGCGAAGCAAGGGCAAAGTCGCCGACAGGAGTGAACAATGAGCTTGATTCAACAGCGCCCCCCTCTCTCGCATGAGGAGGAGTACAGATACGCCAAGCTGGCCATGGAATGGTATGGCTGGGGCTCGCCCATCGGCCTCGGCATCCTGCTGGTGGCACTTGCCGCCGCGGCCGTGCTGGTGCGGGTCGCCGTTTTCGGACTGTAAATCCGACCCCCAAAGGCGCGCCAGGGCGGCGCCGATTCCACTTCCGGCGCCGCCTGCCTTTTCGGGGTTCAGACTGTGATCACCTGGCCGAGGTGATCGCCCAGCCGGCAGGCGAGCGCCCGCCGTCTCCTCATTAGTCGGATAATCGCCACCATTGCCGATCCAGTCGGCGATGCGCACGCGGCCGAGATTCTTCCGCGCCATGGTCGTGCCGAAGAGCCGCAAGCCCTCAGGCGGCTTCCGAAAGATCGCGATCGAGAACGGACAGGTTGCGGCCGCGATGCTTGGCCTCGTAGAGCCTGCGGTCAGCGGCGCGCATCAGCTCCGACACGGTGGCGCTCTCGCCACAGGTGATGCCGCCGATCGAGACCGTCAAAGGCACGGTCCGCTCGTCGACGGGGCGAAAGCGGATCAGTTCGACCTCGCGACGGATGCGCTCGGCCACGCGCCTTGCTTCCGGTTCGGTGGCGCCAACCAGGAAGGCGGCGAACTCCTCGCCGCCGATTCGGCCGAGCACATCGCCGCTGCGCACGCCGCGCTCGATGGCGCCGGCGATCAGAAGCAGTGCATCGTCGCCGGTCAGGTGACCGTAATTGTCGTTGATGGTCTTGAAGTGGTCGGCATCGATGATCAGCAGGGCGCCGCGATCGGCCTTGCGCCGGGAACCGTCGAGCGCGGCGAAGAAGGTCTCGCGGTTGAGCATGCCGGTCATGTCGTCGCGGCTTGCCTTCTCCGACAGGCGTCTGTGGGCCGCGGCGAGCTGGGCATGCGCGCGGGCAAGCTCGCGATGCGCATTTTTCAGCCGGTCGCTTTGCCAGAAGGTGCCGACGCTGGCAATCCAGGCGAGAATCAAAGGGCAAACCGTGGCCGTAAGCCAGACGGTGCGGCTGATCGGAAAGCCCATGGCCGGGACCACAACCAGCGTCAACAAGAGCGAGACAGCGACCGAAGCGAACGCGACGACTGCGGACTTCAAGATTATGCGACTCATCGCTGTCTCCCAACGGACTGCCTCTGTGCCAGCAAGCGCTGAAGGTGACCTTTCCGGGACGATTAAAATTTGAAGCGAGGCGCCATTTTCACGACGCAAGACGCGCGGAAGTTGTGGATAAACTCCGCGTCCGCATGCCATAAGGAGGCCATGACGACGACACCCGAGCCCGCCCGTTTTGCCCATGTCACGGATTGGGTATTCGACCTCGACAACACGCTCTATCCGCATCACTCGAACCTGTTCGCGCAGATCGACGTGAAGATGACTGCCTATGTCGGCGAGCTGCTGACGCTCTCGCGCGAGGAGGCGCGCAAGCTGCAGAAAGAGCTCTACCTGGAGTACGGCACGACGCTGAACGGGCTGATGGCGCGCCACGGCATCGACCCCGACGACTTCCTCGAGAAGGTGCACGACATCGACTATTCCTGGCTGGTGCCCGATCCGGTGCTCGGTGCCGCGATCCGCCAATTGCCGGGCCGCAAGTTCATTTTCACCAATGG
>NZ_RZSN01000196.1:0-9718 GCF_003997315.1 Mesorhizobium sp. M1A.F.Ca.IN.020.04.1.1 | reverse complement strand
GGCACCATCATCGTGCGCGACGACGGCGCCGGCCCGATGATCGTCGGCACCGGCGTCACTGCTGTCGGCGGCCGGCCGCACGCCGAGACCGAGGCGCTGGCCGAGGCCGGCGAACTGGCCCGCGGCGCCACCGCCTATGTGACGCTTGAGCCCTGCGCCCATCACGGCCGCACGCCGCCTTGCGCCACCGCGCTGGTCAATGCCGGCATTGCGCGCGTCGTCGGCGCCGCGAGCGATCCCGATCCGCGCGTTTCCGGCAAGGGTTACGCCATGCTGCGCGCCGCCGGCATCGAGGTCGTGGAGAAGGTGCTCGCCACAGAGGCCGCCGAGCAGATGGCCGGCTATCTGATTCGATCTTTGAAGAAACGTCCCGAAGTGACGCTGAAGCTTGCGCTTTCGAGCGACGGCAAGATCGGCCGGAAAGGCGCAGGCCAGGTCGCCATCACGGGTGAGATCGCCAGGCGCGAAGTCTATCTTATGCGCGCGGAGGCCGACGCTATCCTCGTCGGCATCGGCACTGCGCTGGAGGACGACCCGGCGCTGACCGTGCGCCTGCCGGGGTTGGAGAACCGCTCCCCGGCTCGCATCATCCTCGATCGCCAGATCCGGCTGCCGGAGTCGTCGAAGCTCGTTTCCGGGGTGGATCGTGTCCCGCTCTATGTCGCGGCATGCGCCGAGGCCGACCCGCAGCGGCGGGCTGCGCTCGAACGCGCGGGCGTGCACTTCATCGGCACTGAAACTTACGAGAGCGAAGTAGCCCTGCCGGAACTGCTCGAGGATATTGCAGCCCTCGGCATGGCGAGCGTGGTGGTCGAAGGCGGCGCCAAGGTAGCCGAGGCCTTCCTGGCGGAAGACCTCGTTGACCGCATCGTCCTGTTCCAGGGACCGGAGGCGATCGGCGAGGATGGTATCGCCTCGCCGATCGACGCTGCGCATATCCCGCCGGGTTTCCGCAAATTGCGTGCGATGCGCTTCGGCGAGGACAGCTATGCCGAGTGGGTAAGACCATGATCCCAAAAAGTGGGAAATGGTTTTCGGATAAGAGCATGGTCAAACTGGAAGACACGATCTGATGTTTACGGGAATCGTTACGGATGTCGGCACTGTCGCTTCGGTGAAGCCGCTCAGCGAAGGCGTCGGCCTGCGCATCGACACGGCCTATGACCCGGAAACGATCGCGATCGGCGCTTCGATTTCCTGCGGCGGCGTCTGCCTGACCGTGACGGCGCTGCCCGAGAACGGCTCGAACGCGCGCTGGTTTGAGGTCGAAGCCTGGGAAGAGGCGCTCAGGCTGACGACTGCATCCGGTTGGAAATCGGGCACCAGGATCAATCTCGAACGGGCGCTGAAGATCGGCGACGAGCTCGGTGGCCATATCGTCTCCGGCCATGTCGACGGCACGGCGGAAATCGTGGAGCGCAGGGAAGAGGGCGATGCCGTGCGCTTCACGCTGGAGGCGCCGCGTCACCTGGCGAAGTTCATCGCGCCGAAAGGCTCCGTCGCGCTCGACGGCACCTCGCTTACCGTCAACAAGGTCGAAGCTACGCGCTTCGATGTGCTTCTGATCCAGCACTCGCTGAGCGTCACCACCTGGGGCGAGCGCCAGGCTGGCGACCGCGTCAACATCGAGATCGATACCATGGCCCGTTATGCCGCGCGCTTAGCCGAGGCGGCGAAACAGGGGCTTTGAGCGCAGCCGAGGGGTTCCGGGGGGCGGCGCGGATCGCTGAGGTGCCAGGTCGCGCCGGCGCCTCAGCCTCCCTTCTCGGACTGAAGCTTGAGCGGGGTGATCGGCACCCTCGAGCACCGATCTCGATCCTCGAGGCTTCGCCTGCTAGCTGAAGAAAGCCCCGGAAGATCGCGATGCTTGGGATCTGGGCCTGTCGGGAGATGCTGGACCTGTGTCGGGCGGCAATCTTGTGCTTGCGATCGATCCGGCTTCGGCCTAAGTCACCGGCAACCCCCCCGGAGACGTTTATGGCAGGCATATCCCAACACGGCAAAGCGTTCATTCGTCCGCAGGCGAAGGCGCATCTGCTTATCGTCGAGGCGCGTTTCCACGACGACCTCGCCGACGCGCTGCTCGAAGGCGCGACCAGCGCGCTGGACGAGGCCGGCGCCACCTATGACGTCGTGACTGTTCCTGGCTCGCTCGAAATTCCGGCCGTCATCACCTTCGCGCTGGACGGTGCCGGCGAGGGCGGCGTACACTATGACGGCTTCGTCGCGCTCGGCACCATCATCCGTGGCGACACCTATCATTTCGACATCGTCGCCAATGAATCGAGCCGTGCGCTGATGGATCTTTCCGTGCAGGAAGCGGTCGCGATCGGCAACGGCATCCTGACCACCGAAAACGATGCGCAGGCCTGGACGCGGGCCAAGCGCACCGAAGGCGACAAGGGCGGCTTTGCCGCCCGCGCGGCGCTGACCATGATCGCGCTCAAAGAGAAATTCGGAGCCCAATCGTGAGCGATCCTGCCCAGACCGGTGCGGCGCGCCATGCCAACAAGCGCGGTGCCGCCCGTCTTGCCGCCGTCCAGGCGCTCTACCAGATGGACGTGGCCGGCAGCGGTGTTTTCGAGATCACCGCCGAATACGAGGCCTTCCGCCTCGGCAAGGAAGTCGACGGCGCACTTTATCGCGAGGCCGACCCGCAGTGGTTCCGCGCCATCCTGACCGGCGTCGTCGAGAACCAGAAGACCATCGATCCGATCATCCGCCAGGCGCTGACTGACGACTGGCCGCTGTCGCGGCTGGACTCGACGCTGCGCGCCATCCTGCGCGCCGGCGTCTATGAGCTGATGAAGCGCGAGGACGTGCCCGTGGCCGTGATCGTGTCGGAATATGTCGACATCGCCAAGGCCTTCTACGAGGAAGACGAGCCGAAGCTGGTCAACGCCCTGCTCGACCGTGTCTCGCGCCGGGTACGGGGCGAGGGTCGCGGCAAGGACGCATCGTGACCGCCACGGCAGTCGTCGCTGACGCCGGCAGGGAAGCGCGCCGCACGGCAGTGCTCCTCGCGGCCGCGCAGGCGATCGTCGGTTCCGCCGCGCCGATCGCCATTTCCATCGGCGCGCTTGCCGGCCAATATCTGCTCGGCCCCGACAAGTCTCTGGCGACGGCGCCGGTCACCGGCTTCAACCTTGGAGTTGCGCTCGGCGCCCTGCCGGCGGCCGCCATCATCCGCCGGCTCGGCCATCGCGGCGGCTTCATGACCGGCACCATCGTCACCGCCCTCGGCGGGCTGATCGCGACGCTCGCGCTCTTTCAGGCGAGCTTCTGGCTGTTCGCCTTTGGCCTAGGCGTGATCGGTGTCGGCGGCGCCTTCGTGCAGCAGTTCCGCTTCGCCGCCGCCGACAACGCGCCGCCGCAATTCAAGGCGCGCGCCATCTCCTTCGTGCTGGCTGGCGGCATCGTCACCGCCATCCTCGGGCCTCAGATCGTCATCTACACCGGCGACCTTCTGGCCCCGGTGATGTTTGCCGGATCCTTCGCCTCCATCCTGGTGCTGGCCGCCATAGGCGCGATTATCCTTTCCTTCCTGCATACGTCCAGGCGGACGAGCAGCGCCGCCGAAGCCGCCGCAAGCGACGCACGTCCGCTGGTCGAGATCGCCACCCAACCCCGTTTCGTCGCGGCGCTGTTCTGCGCCGTAGGCAGCTATGCGCTGATGAGCTTCGTCATGACCGGCGCGCCGCTCGCCATGGTCGGCTGCGGTCTTTCGACCGACGATGCCACGCTTGGCATCTCCTGGCACGTTATGGCGATGTTCGGGCCGAGCTTCTTCACCGGTTCGCTGATCCACCGCTTCGGCGCCGAGCGCATCGTCGCCATTGGGTTGGTGCTGCTCATCGCCTGCGCAGTGGTGGCGCTCTCAGGCCTTGCGCTATGGCAGTTCTGGACCGCGCTGATCCTGCTCGGCCTCGGCTGGAATTTCGGTTTCATCGGCGCGACCGCCATGGTCGCCGCGAGCTACCATCCATCCGAAAAAGGCAAGGTGCAGGGCTTCCACGACTTCGTCCTGTTCGGCTCCGTCGCCTTCGCCTCGCTGATGTCGGGCGCGGTCTACAATGCCTGGGGCTGGACCATGCTGAACTGGATCGTGTTCCCGGTCGTTGTGCTCTGCTTCCTGGCGCTCGGCACCCTGAAGCTGCCGGGCTTGCGCCGCGCCGACTGACATTGCGCCGTTTGCCGGCGCGCAATCGATCTAAATGCACGGCGGCCCCTGCCGGTGAGTCGCGGCGTTCGTCTTTCCGGCGAAAGCCGGGCAAAAACCGAACAATATCTTGACGTTCCCAGCCCTGTTTCGCATACACCTTAGTCAAGGGGTGGATTCCGTGTGCGGCGTTCATCTCCGTCCCAACGGCCCAGGGAGGGGTTCTTCTGGGCCATCAATCGAGGAAAATTCGGCAATGACCATCATTACCGCCGTCATCGCCTGCGGCTTGCTGTCAGTCCTGTACGCCATCTGGGCGACACGATCGGTCCTGGCGTCCGATCAGGGCAACCAGCGCATGCAGGAAATCTCCGCCGCCATTCGCGAAGGTGCTCAAGCCTATCTGGCGCGCCAGTACACCACCATCGCCGTCGTCGGCATCGTCGTGCTTCTTCTCGCCTGGTGGCTGCTCTCCATCACCTCCGCGATCGGCTTCCTGATCGGCGCCGTGCTTTCGGGCGCTGCCGGCTTCATCGGCATGCATGTCTCGGTGCGTGCCAATGTCCGCACCGCGCAGGCCGCTTCCAACAGCCTGGCCGCCGGCCTCGACATCGCCTTCAAGTCGGGCGCCATCACCGGCCTGCTGGTGGCGGGCCTGGCGCTGCTCGGCGTCTCCATCTATTACCTCATCCTGACCGGCCCAATGGGCCTGCAGCCAAACGACCGCATCGTCATCGACGCGCTGGTCTCGCTCGGCTTCGGGGCCTCGCTGATCTCGATCTTCGCCCGTCTCGGCGGCGGCATCTTCACCAAGGGCGCCGACGTCGGCGGCGACCTCGTCGGCAAGGTGGAAGCCGGCATTCCGGAGGACGATCCGCGCAACCCGGCCACCATCGCCGACAATGTCGGCGACAATGTCGGCGACTGCGCCGGCATGGCCGCCGACCTGTTCGAGACCTATGCGGTGACGGTCGTCGCCACCATGGTTCTGGCCGCAATCTTCTTCGGCGGCACTGCAGTGCTGGGCGCCGCCATGCTCTATCCGCTCGCCATTTGCGGCGCCTGCATCCTGACCTCGATCGTCGGCACCTTCTTCGTCAAGCTCGGCTCCAACGGCTCGATCATGGGCGCCCTCTACAAGGGGCTGATCGTCACCGGCCTGCTGTCGATCGTCGGCCTGGCCGTCGCTACTTCGGCCACTCTCGGTTGGGGAGAGGTCGGCACCGTCGCCGGCATCGTCATCACCGGCAAGAACCTGTTCATCTGCGGCCTGATCGGTCTTCTGGTGACCGGCCTCATCGTGGTGATCACCGAATACTACACCGGCACCAACAAGCGCCCGGTGAATTCGATCGCCCAGGCCTCGGTGACCGGCCACGGCACCAACGTCATCCAGGGCCTCGCGGTCTCCTTGGAATCGACGGCGCTGCCGGCCATCGTCATCGTCGGCGGCATCATCGCCACCTACCAGCTTGGCGGCCTGTTCGGAACTGCGATCGCCGTCACCACCATGCTCGGTCTCGCCGGCATGATCGTGGCGCTCGACGCCTTCGGCCCGGTCACCGACAATGCCGGCGGCATCGCCGAAATGTCGGGCCTGCCCAAGGAAGTGCGCCACTCCACCGACGCGCTCGACGCGGTCGGCAACACCACCAAGGCCGTGACCAAGGGCTATGCCATCGGCTCCGCCGGCCTCGGCGCGCTGGTGTTGTTCGCCGCCTATTCGAACGACCTCAGGTTCTTTGCCGCCAATGGCGACAAGTACCCGTACTTCCAGGGCATGGGCGAGATCTCCTTCGACCTTTCCAACCCGTATGTCGTTGCCGGCCTGATCTTCGGCGGCCTCATTCCGTATCTGTTCGGCGGCATCGCCATGACCGCCGTCGGCCGCGCGGCGGGCTCGATCGTCGAGGAAGTGCGCAAGCAGTTCCGCGAGGACAAGGGCATCATGGCCGGGACCTCGAAACCGAACTACGCGCGCGCCGTCGACCTGCTGACCCGGGCAGCGATCCGGGAAATGATCATCCCGTCGCTGCTGCCGGTGCTGGCGCCGCTCGTCGTCTATTTCGGCGTGCTCCTGATCTCGGGCTCGAAGGCCTCGGCCTTCGCGGCCCTTGGCGCCTCGCTGCTCGGCGTCATCGTCAACGGCCTCTTCGTCGCCGTCTCGATGACCTCCGGCGGCGGCGCCTGGGACAACGCCAAGAAGTCGTTCGAGGACGGCTTTACCGACAAGAATGGCGTCAAGCACCTGAAGGGCTCCGAGGCTCATAAGGCCTCGGTCACCGGCGACACCGTCGGCGATCCCTACAAGGACACCGCCGGCCCGGCGGTCAATCCGGCGATCAAGATCACCAATATCGTGGCGCTGCTGCTCCTGGCCGTGCTCGCGCACGGCTGAGCCACATTCTTTCTGCACCAAGTGACCCGCGGGAGCGATCCCGCGGGTTTTGTTTACGGCCAAGCCGTTTCGGCGAAACAAAAAACCCGCCGAAGCGGATTCGGCGGGTCTTGGTCCGTGGACGTCGCTGACAGCGAACTCAGGGCGTGCCGCCGCCCGGGATCCCGGGCGCCAGCTTGCTGGCGCCGTTGATGATCTGGCTGAGGAAGTTCTGGTCCTTGCCGCCCGTCGGCGTCGTCCTCGAGATGAAGTCGAAGACCTTGCCGTCCTTCAGGCCGTAATTGGCGATCTGGGCGACGCGGCCGTCGGCGCCGAAATAGACCGCCAGCACGTGCTGGTCGACGATGCGCGGGTTGTCGAAGGCGACGTAGCGCTTGCGCGTCTGCGAGATATAATAGAACGCCTCGTTGTCGAAGGTCGCCGTCGTCGACGGCGTGCCCAGCGCAAGAAGAACCTGCTCGCGACTCGATCCGACCGGCACCGAGTCGATCGCCGCCTGGTCGATGACGTAGCCTTTCGTCAGCGTCTCGCTCGGACGCAGATCACCGAACATCTTGGACGAATTGCAGGCGGAAAGCGCGGATACCGCCACCAGCAGAGTGGCCACGCCCGCCCGCACAGGCATGAAAAACGACTTGAATTTCAGCGCACCCAACAACAATTCTCCATCACATCCCCGCAGCTTGCGCTGGGCCGCAAAACCGGTAAACCAGCTTGCATGCCGATGCAACAAGGCCAAATCAAACAAAAGGTCCCCGGGAGACCACCCTCAATGTTCCAGCGCCTTTTTGGTCGCGAACGTCACGCCAACCGCGCCATCACCGAGGCGCTCTACGCACAAATCGTGGCGGCGGCGCGGCAAACGGTGTTTTATTCCGACTGGAATGTGCCGGATACGCCGCTCGGCCGCTTCGAGATGCTGTCGCTCCATATGTACCTGATCCAGCACCGGCTGCGCGGCGAGGGCGGAGCCGCGGCCGAGATCGCTCAGGTGCTGATCGACGAGTTCTTCCTCGATGTCGACCATTCGCTGAGGGAACTCGGCATCAGCGATGTCGGCGTGCCGAAGCGCATGAAGAAGCTGGCAAAGATGTTCTATGGCCGCACTGCGGCCTACGACGAAGCCTTGCGGGACGACGACGGCGCGGCGCTTGCCGTGGCGCTCGCCCGCAATGTCAGGCCCGATGCCGGCGAATGGCCTGAGGCGTCGCTGCTGGCGAATTATGTTAGCGCGGCGACCGGGCAGCTTGCCGCTCAGCCGACCGAATCGATCATGGCTGGCGCCGTCGCGTTCCCGGTCGCCGGAGCCAGCTGAAGGAGGCGAGAATGAAGCACGCCGAACCGCAGAGCCCCGTATCCTTTGTCGCCAATGTCGCCCGCCTGCCGCAAAAGGGTTTGCCGGTTGCAATCGAGGCCGACGAAAGGCAGCGCACTGCGCTTGCCGCCGAACATGACCTGCTTTCCGTCGAGAGCTATCGCGCCGAGCTCTTGGTGGCGTCCTGGAAACGCAACGGCGTCAAGGTCAGCGGCCGCGTCGAAGCCGACATCACCCAGGCCTGCATCGTCACACTCGATCCGGTCGCGGCTCACATCGACGAGCCCGTCGAGGCGCTGTTCTTGCCGGAGCAGTCGAAACTCGGACGCGAAGGCTTCGACGGCGGCGGCGAGATCGTCCTCGACGCCGACGGGCCCGACAGCCCGGAAACTTTTTCCGGCGACACCATCGATGTCGGGGCGCTCGCCGAGCAGTTTTTCGGCCTGGCGATCGACCCTTATCCGCGCAAGCCCGGCGCCTCGCTCGAGGGCGCGGGTGACGATCAGCCCGAGGAAAGCGAATTCCAGAAAAAGCTGCGCTCGCTGCTCGGAAAATCCTGAAGGCGGCCTGGATTTTGGAAAAGTTGGTTGTGCGGCAGCCCAAAACCGCTATTTTCGCCGAACCTTCGCGAGCCCCCTTACCTCGGCAGGCGCCCGCCGCTAGCCAGGCAAACCGTGAGAAAAACACCGCGTGATCAGGATTTCCATCGATGCCATGGGCGGGGATCACGGACCAGGCGTCGTCATCCCCGCGCTGATGACGGTCGCCATCCGCCGCCCTGACATCCGTTTCGTCATCTATGGCCGCGAGGACGCTGTGCGTCCCGAACTGGCCAAGTTTCCCAAGCTCGCCGAGGTGAGCGAGTTCGTCCATTGCGAGATCGCTGTCAGGATGGACGACAAACCGAGCCAGGCGCTGCGCCACGGCCGCTGGAAATCGTCGATGTGGAAAGCGGTCGAGGCGGTGAAGAACGGCGCCGCGCAGGCCTGCATCTCGGCCGGCAACACCGGCGCGTTGATGGCGATGTCGAAATTCTGCCTGCGCACCATGGCCACCATCGACCGCCCGGCGATCGCGGCGCTTTGGCCGACGACGCGCGGCGAGAGCGTGGTGCTCGATGTCGGCGCCACCATCGGTGCGGATGCGCATCAGCTCGTCGATTTCGCCATCTTGGGCACCGGAATGGCGCGCTCGGTGTTCGGTATCGAGCGGCCGAGCGTCGGCCTGCTCAATGTCGGTGTCGAGGAGATCAAGGGCCAGGAGGAAGTCAAGGAGGCCGGGCGCATGCTGCGCGAGGCCAACATGGCCTCGATGAACTATCGCGGCTTCGTCGAGGGCGACGACATCGGCAAGGGCACGGTCGACGTGGTCGTCACCGAGGGCTTTGCCGGCAACATCGCACTTAAGACCGCCGAGGGCACGGCAAGGCAGATCGCGGGCTATTTGCGGGCCGCCATGAGCCGCACGCTGATGGCCAGGATCGGCTACGTGTTTGCCAAAGGTGCCTTCGACCGGCTGCGCGAAAAGATGGATGTCGGCCGCTCCAATGGCGGCGTCTTTCTGGGCCTGAACGGCATTGTGGTGAAGAGCCATGGCGGTGCCGATTCGGATGGCTTTGCCGCGGCGATCGAGCTCGGCTACGACATGGTGCGCAACAATCTGCTTGACCGGATCGAGGCCGATCTCGATCTGTTCCATGCGCGCAATCCGACTGCCCAGGCAAACAGGAAATCCGGCGTCGCCGTCGAGGCCGAGGAATAGGAACGAACCTTGATCAGATCAGTTGTGCGCGGCAGCGGTGCCGCGCACAACTGATCTGATCAAGGTTCGTTCCTATTCCTCGGCC
>NZ_RZSN01000195.1:0-9725 GCF_003997315.1 Mesorhizobium sp. M1A.F.Ca.IN.020.04.1.1 | reverse complement strand
ACTCGCCGCCGAGACCAATGTCGAGGACATCCTCGCGACAATCGCCGACGGCAAGCGGCCCGATCTGGTGATCCTCGATTCCATCCAGACGCTGTGGACCGATCTTGCCGATTCGGCGCCCGGCACGGTCACCCAGGTGCGCGCGGCCGCCCAGGCGATGATCCGCTATGCGAAATCCACCGGCGCCGCGATCGTGCTCGTCGGCCATGTCACCAAGGAAGGCCAGATCGCCGGCCCTCGCGTCGTCGAGCACATGGTCGACGGCGTGCTCTATTTCGAGGGCGAAGGCAACCACCACTTCCGCATCCTGCGCACGGTGAAGAACCGCTTTGGGCCGACCGACGAGATCGGCGTCTTCGAGATGTCGGACAAGGGCCTGCGCGAGGTCGCCAATCCGTCCGAGCTGTTTCTTGGCGAGCGGCATGCGAAGTCGCCCGGCGCCGCCGTCTTCGCCGGCATGGAAGGCACAAGGCCGGTGCTGGTCGAGATCCAGGCGCTGGTGGCGCCCTCTTCGCTCGGCACGCCGCGCCGCGCCGTCGTCGGCTGGGACGGCGCGCGGCTCTCCATGGTGCTGGCGGTGCTGGAAGCGCATTGCGGCGTCCGCTTCGGCCAGCACGACGTCTATCTCAATGTCGCCGGCGGCTACCGCATCTCGGAACCGGCGGCCGATCTCGCGGTCGCCGCAGCATTGGTTTCGTCGCTCACTGGTCTTGCCCTTCCCGCCGATTGCGTCTATTTCGGCGAAATCAGCCTTTCGGGCGCGGTAAGGCCGGTTGCGCATGCGCAGCAGCGCCTTAAAGAGGCCGAAAAGCTGGGTTTCGGAAGCGCGGTGCTGCCGCTCGGCAGCGAGGAAGTCGTTGGCGGTAATGGGGCCGGGGGAATCGCGGCCGGCGCTTTCCAGCCCACCGAGCTTGCCGACCTGGTGGCGCGCATAGCCGGCTCACGGCGCAGCCGCGCCGACGAGGGGGAGTGATGCAGCTCATGATGTGGGGCGAAAGATATGCCGATTACGCTGCTTGACGGAATTCTCGTCGGCTTCACCCTCGTATCGGCGATGCTTGCCATGGTGCGCGGCTTTTCCCGCGAGGTATTGTCGGTGGTGTCGTGGGTAGCGGCGGCGGCGGCGGCCTTCTTCTTCTACAAGCCGGTCCTGCCCTACGTTCAGCCATATGTCGACAACGACAAGATCGCCATTGCCGCGGCAGCCGGCATCGTCTTTGTCATCGCGCTGATCGTCGTCTCGGTGATCACCATGAAGATCGCCGACTGGATCATCGATTCGCGCATCGGCGCGCTCGATCGCACGCTCGGTTTCCTCTACGGCGCGGCGCGCGGCATCCTGGTCGTCGCGGTGGCGCTATTGTTCTTCAACTGGCTGGCCGGCGCCAAGGCGCCCGCCTGGGTTGCCAACGCCAAGTCGCGGCCGCTGCTCGAGACGATCGGCGCCAAGCTCGAAAGCGTGCTGCCCGAGAACACGGAAGAGCTGGTCAACAAATACACGCGTAAGGGCACGCCCCAGGCCGGCGCGCCGGCGACCACCGACCAGCCCGCGGCCGAACCGCCGGCGACCGGCGACGACAGCGCGACGGCGCCCGACGACAGCGAAGGCGCAGCGCCGGCCGACAATGGGCCGGCTCCCGCCCCGGCTCCCGCCACCCCGGCGCCGGCAAACTGAGGCGCCGGCAAACTGAAACCAGGCCAGTTCCGGCACTGGCCTGGGGCATGTTATGGATGCGGCATCGCATGCGTTGCGTTCGATGAGCGATCGCCTTATATGGCGGTTTTAGCGGAGCTTGAGCCCCAGATGGCAGACTCAACGGCAGACGCAGGCAAAGTCCTTTCCGCCGAGGCCGATGACCATTTCCATGACGAATGCGGCGTGTTCGGCATTTTCGGCCGGCAGGACGCGGCAGCCATCGTCACACTCGGGCTTCACGCGCTCCAGCATCGCGGTCAGGAAGCCGCCGGCATCGTTTCCTATGACGGCACCCAGTTCCACGTCGAGCGTCATGTCGGGCTGATCGGCGACACCTTCACCAAACAGAACGTCATCGATCGCCTGCAGGGCAACCGCGCCATCGGCCACACCCGCTACGCCACCACCGGCGGCGCGGGCCTGCGCAACATCCAGCCCTTCTTCGCCGAGTTGGCCGAAGGCGGCCTTGCCGTCGCCCATAACGGCAACCTCACCAATGCGCTCACCGTCCAGCGCGCATTGCAGAAACAGGGCTCGATCTTCTCCTCCACCTCCGACACCGAGACGCTGCTGCATCTGGTCGCCACCAGCAAGGAGCGCGATTTGAACTCGCGTTTCATCGACGCCGTTCGTCAGGTCGAGGGCGCCTTCTCGCTGGTCGCGATGACGGCCAAGAAGATGATCGGCTGCCGCGATCCGCTCGGCATCCGTCCGCTGGTGCTCGGCGACCTCGACGGCGCCTGGATACTCGCTTCGGAAACCTGCGCCCTCGACATCATCGGCGCTCGTTTCGTGCGCGACATCAAGCCGGGCGAGATGGTGGTCATCACCTCCAAGGGCATCGAGAGCCTGTTCCCATTCGAGCCGCAGAAGACCCGCTTTTGCATCTTCGAATATGTCTATTTCGCGCGGCCGGATTCCTCGGTCGAGGGCCGCAACGTCTATGAGGTCCGCAAGCGCATCGGCGCGGAGCTGGCGCAGGAAAACCCGGTCGAGGCCGACATCGTCGTGCCGGTGCCGGATTCCGGCACGCCGGCCGCGATCGGCTTCAGCCAGGCCGCGGGCATTCCCTTCGAGCTTGGCATCATCCGCAACCACTATGTCGGCCGCACCTTCATCCAGCCGGGCGATTCCATCCGCCACATGGGCGTGAAGCTCAAGCACAACGCCAACCGCCGCATGATCGAGGGCAAGCGCGTGGTGCTGGTCGACGATTCCATCGTGCGCGGCACCACCAGCCAAAAGATCGTGCAGATGGTGCGAGACGCCGGCGCGAAGGAAGTGCATATGCGCATCGCATCGCCGCCGACCAGCGCATCGTGCTTCTACGGCGTCGACACGCCGGAGAAATCGAAGCTTCTGGCATCGCGCATGTCGGTCGAGGAGATGGCCGAGTTCATCCGCGTCGATTCGCTCGGGTTTTTGTCGATCGACGGGCTCTACCGCGCCGTCGGCGAGTCGCGCCGCGACAACGACCAGCCGCAATTCTGCGACGCCTGCTTCACCGGCCAGTACCCTACCCGCCTGCTCGACTTCGAAGGCCACGACAACGTGCGCACGCTGTCGCTGCTGGCGAGCGGCGGGTCGTAAGCCGGTCCACCCCACGGAATCCCTCACATGACCCTCGACCTTTCCGGCCGCGTCGCGGTCGTCACAGGCGCCTCGCGCGGCATCGGTTACTTCATCGCCAGGGAACTGGCTGCCGCCGGCGCGCATGTCGTCGCGGTCGCCCGCACCGTCGGCGGGCTGGAAGAGCTTGACGATGCGATCAAGGCCGACGGCCGCGGACAGGCCACGCTGGTGCCGCTCGACCTCGCCGACATGGCGGGCATCGACCGGCTGGGCGGCGCGATCCACGAGCGCTGGGGAAAGCTCGACATCCTGGTCGCCAATGCCGGTATACTCGGGGTGATCTCGCCGATCGGCCATGTCGAAGCAAAAACCTTCGATAAGGTAATGACCGTCAACGTCACCGCGACCTGGCGCCTGATCCGTTCGGTCGATCCGTTGCTTCGGCTCTCCGACGCCGGACGCGCGATCATCATGTCCTCCAACGCGGCGCACTCGGCGCGCGCCTTCTGGGCGCCCTACGCGGCTTCCAAGGCCGCGGTGGAGACGATGATGCGCTCCTGGGCGCATGAGACCGAGAGCCTGCCGCTTCGGGTCAACGCCGCCGATCCGGGCGCCACCCGCACCGCAATGCGCGCTCAGGCCATGCCGGGCGAGGATCCCGAGACGCTGCCGCATCCGTCCGAGATCGCCAAACGCATCGTGCCGCTGGCAAGCCCGGACTTGAAGGAAACCGGGCTGATCTTCCAGGCCAGGCACAACCGTTTCGTCGCCTATCGGCAACCGGAATAAACCTGCCTCAAGGCGGATGAAACAGGCCTCCCGGTACGTTCTTCGAATGTAGAACATTCGAAACCGGAGGACCGACATGCGCAGACTTCTTCTCGTTGCCGCCACCGCCATTACCGCCGCTCTCGCCGCCACGGCAGGCGCGGCCCTGTCGCAAGACGCCAAGATGAGCTTCTTCGTCACCAGCGTCGGCTCCGGCAAGGGCGCCGATCTCGGCGGCCTCAAGGGTGCGGACGCGCATTGCGCCTCGCTGGCAGAAGCGGCCGGTGTCACCGGCAAGACCTGGCACGCCTATCTCTCCTCCAGCGCCGAGGATGCGCGCGACCGCATCGGCAAGGGTCCCTGGTTCAATGCCAAGGGCGAGAAGATCGCCGACGACGTCGCCTCGCTGCACAGCGACGCCAACGCCGTCAGCAAGCAGACGGCGCTTACCGAGAAGGGCGAAGTCGTCAACGGCCGCGGCGACAAGCCCAACCGCCACGACGTGCTGACCGGCTCCAAGCCCGATGGCACCAAGATCGCCGACCAGACCTGCGGCGACTGGACGATGAGCGGCGCGGAAGGGGCAGCCATGACGGGCCATCACGACCGAGTCGGCCTCGACGAATCGGCCGCGGCGAAGTCGTGGAATTCCTCACATGCTTCGCGCGGCGGCTGCAGCCAGGAGGCGCTGAGAGGCACGGGCGGCGACGGCCTGTTCTACTGCTTCGCTGTCGAATAAGCGTCCGGCCAGCGGTCGTTCACGGGTCTGTGACCAGGGCGGGGGAGCGTATGCCGCCGCCCTGCTTTCGCCATTTGCTGGGAGTTGCTAGCATCGACCCGACTCCGACATCCAGCAAAGAGGAATTCCCATGGCTGCCACCCCCAGCGTAGCGTTGGTCTGGTATCTTGTGATCGCCGGCCCGCAGGGCGGCATGGCGGTGCTGCCCAGCACCTTCGACACCCGCGAACAGTGCACCAACGCGATTGCCGAATATCAGAAGCAACCGACGCCGCAGGGTTGGGCCGTGCAGTGCGTGCCGAGCGCCTCGCCTTTCACCGACGAAGGGGATGCGGAAGTGCCATCGGCACAGTAGCGCCAGCTGATCTCCCCTCGTGAGCCCTTGTGAGGAGGAAGTGGCCGGGAAGCGGCCGGAAGGGGTCGTCGCGCGTGGCGCGCCGGCTCCTGTCGCCGAATGGAGTTCCGCCACCTCAAGCGCCTCCACCTTGCAGGCGATCAACTGACCGTCGAGCCTGCCTCTGGCCCCGAGTGTGATCAGCGCCTTGACCTGGTCGAGCCTCCTTCAGCGGTGCCTGCAGATGCGGTGGCGTCCATTTGCATCCCTTCCGCAGTTTTCGGTGCCTTGACAGCACGGAGATGCTGGCGGGACAGCGCGCCTCTGCCCCGCCGGGCATCGGACGACACCGTCGCCGATTTCCAAACTCGAAAGCGAGATACCCTGTCGGGTCGAGCGAAACTCGATCGTCCTTGGGCCGTTGCCAGACAGGAAGGAGATCCAGCATGGCCAAGGTGACCTCGCATCTGTGGTTCGAAAAGGACGCGCGGCAAGCGGTGGAATTCTATGTCGCCACCATTCCCAATTCAGCGATCGGCCGCACGACCGATGTGCCGGCGGACAATCCGAGCGGCCCCGCCGGCAGCGTCAAGATCATCGAATTCGTGCTCGACGACCAGAATTTCGTCGCGCTCGAAGCCGGTCCGCTCGATCCGTTCAACCATTCCTTCTCGATCCTCGTCGAGCTCGATAACCAGGCCGAGATCGACCGCATCTGGAACGCCTTTCTCGGCAATGGCGGCAAGCCCGAGCAATGCGGCTGGCTGAAGGACCGCTGGGGCCTGTCCTGGCAGATCGTGCCAAAAATCCTCGGCGACATGGCCGCACATCCCGACCGCGAACGCGCCAAACGCGCCACCGAGGCGATGCTGGGCAAGGTGAAGATCGATGTCGCGGCGCTGGAGCGAGCGTTTGGCGGGTGAAGCTGCCAATCTCCCCCGCGACGGGGGAGATCGAAGTTCCAACGCAGCGCCAAGCCTATCCCCTTTGACTTCGGCCGCCCCGGCCATACCTTTGCGGGATCATTCCCGCGGAGGTCGCATGCGGTCCAAGTTGAAGCTCCTGCCCTTTATCCTCCTGGCGCTCACAGCCTTTGCGCAGCCAGTCGGCGCCGAAACACCTGAACGGCCGGCGCCGGCCGGCGGCGTGTTGTCGCTTTTGCCGCCGCCGCAGGTCACCGAGCATTCGATCACCCTTGGCGGGCGCAAGCTCGACTACCAGGCCAAGGCCGGCACGCTGTCGCTGCTTTCCGGCAAGGGCGAGGTCACGGCCGAGATCTTCTACGTCGCCTACACGCAGCAGTCGCCTGCCCCGGCCAAAGAGCGGCCGATCACCTTCGTCTTCAACGGCGGGCCGGGCGCGGCCTCCGCCTACCTGCATCTCGGCGCGATTGGCCCGCGCATCGTTGCGACCGCTGCCGACGGCCAATTCCTGCCGCCGCCACAAAGGCTCATCGACAATCCGGACAGTTGGCTCGACATGACCGATCTCGTCTTCGTCGATCCGGTCGGCACCGGCTACAGCCGCGAAGCGCCGGGCCAGGACACGAAAGGGTTCTGGGGCGTCGACCAGGACGCCAGCTCGGTCGGCGCTTTCATACGGCTCTATCTGGCGCAGAACGGCCGCACCGCTTCACCGCTCTTCCTCGCCGGCGAAAGCTATGGCGGCTTTCGCGCCGCGCTGCTCGCCAGGACGCTGCAGGAGGATGTCGGCTTGAGCCCCTCCGGCATCGTGCTGATCTCCCCGGCGCTGGAGTTCATGCTGGTGCGGCCGGACCAATTCGATCAATTGCATTGGGCGCTCGAACTGCCTTCGCTGGCGGCGGTGCGGCTTCGCGCCGACGGCGTCAGCGGCGAGGCGCTGCGCGACAGACTGGCCGAGGTCGAACGCTATGCGCTTGGCGACTATCTGACGGCTCTCGCCAGCGGGCTGGAGCAAGGCGGCAAGCTCGCCAGCGGGCGCGTGGCGGAAATCACCGGCCTGCCGCTCGATCTCGTCGAGCGCAATTTCGCCCGTGTCCCTACCGGCCTGTTCACCCGCGAGTTCCAGCGCGCCAAGGGCAAGGTGCTCAGCCCTTACGATGCCACGATCAGCACCGCCGATATCTCGCCGGGCAGCGCCCGCATAGAAGGCCCGGACCCGGTGCTTGACCGCAGTGTGCCGGTGCTGACCTCGGCCTTTGTCGCTTACGCCCGTAACGAACTGAATTATCGCACGGATGTCAGCTACCGGCTGCTCAACGGCGAGATCAGTCGCAATTGGGAGTACGGCACCTCGGGGCAAGGCTATGCCGGGGCGATGAACGACCTGCAGCGGGCGCGTTCGCTCAACCCCTCGCTCGGCGTCGTCATAATCAACGGCTATACCGACCTGGTGACGCCCTATCTCGCTTCGCGCTATCTGGTGAACCAGCTTCCCTCACTCGCCGACGCCAAACCGATCCGGCTCGATGTCGTGGAGGGCGGCCACATGATGTACCTCAGGCCCGACGGAAGGCGCGCGCTGAACGAGGCAGCCTCCGAGCTCTACCAGGCGACGCAGTAAGCGCTTCTCGATCGGCCACGAGGGCTCTGCGCCAACGCAAGCGCCGCGCTGGAACAGCGCCGTAGAAGCTTTCGCCCGTATAGCTGGCAGAAGTGGATCCGATGGGGCGGAGCCGCCTCCACGCTGGCAAATCGATACCGCATGGCCGATGTCGTCGTCCTCGAAAGCCGCGAAAGGGTGCTGGCCGGCATCCTGTTCACCGCGGCCGCCTATTTCCTGTTTTCGGCGCAGGACGCCTCGATCAAGCTGTTGGTGGCCGGCATGACGGTGTGGCAGATCATGTTCTTCCGCTCGGTCACCGTCCTTGCCGCCTGCGGCGCGATCGGCGGACGGACGCTGTTCGCCGACACCGCAAACTCGCCCATCGTGCGGCCGATGCTGGTGCGCAGCGCATTCACGCTCGCGGCCTGGCTCTGCTACTACAACGCGGCACGCTCGCTGCAGCTCGCCGAGCTCACCACCATCTACTACGCCGCGCCGATCATCGTCACCGTGCTTTCAGTGGTGATGCTGGGCGAGACCGTGCCGCTCTTGCGCTGGGCGGCGGTGTTCGTCGGATTCGTTGGCGTCTTCATCGCCTGCGACCCGGCGCGTCTCGGCTTCTCCGTGCCGGTGCTGCTTGTGCTGGCGGCAGCGCTTTTGTGGGGCATCGCCGTGGTGCTCTTGCGCAAGACCGCGATGCAGGAGCGCACGACGATCCAGCTGGTGCTCAACAATTTCTACTTCCTGCTTTTTTCGGCAGTGCCGGCGCTGATCTGGTGGCGCATGCCCGACGCGCCGCAGCTCATGCTTCTCATGAGCGTCGGCGCGCTCGGCGGCGTCGCGCAATACATGCTGTTCGAAGGCATGAAACGAGCGCCGGTGTCGATCGTGGCGCCATTCGAATACACCTCGCTGGTCTGGGCGTTTGCGCTGGGCTTCGCCATCTGGGGCGACGTGCCGAGAACCGAAGTTTTCATGGGCGCGGCTTTGATCATCGGCGCCGGCCTGCTGATCGTCGGCAACGAGCGTTTCCGCAAACGGGTCGAGGACTCATGACAGAAGGCTGTCAGCACGAGCGGCATAGTCTGGTACCATGACGGATACGGTCGACATGCCTGAAAAGCTTGCCAAGGGCACCGCCGACGCCACAGCCGAGCGCATGCTGGGCGTGGTGCTAGTCTCGGCCTCGGCCGTCGCCTTCGCGCTCACCGGCGTGCTGACCAAGTCGATCCATGCCGATCCGCTGACCATCACCTGCTGGCGCGGCTTCTTCGGCTCGATCCTGATTGCTCTTTACGTGCTGTGGCGCCGCCGCCGCTCGGGCGGGCGCGAGAGCCTCAGGCTCGGCTGGCGCGGCTGGCTGCTTGCGGTCGAGGGGGCTGCCGCCAGCATCGCCTTCATCGCGGCGTTCAAATACACCTATGTCGCCAATGTCGCGGTGATCTACGCCACCTCACCCTTCATAGCCGCACTGCTTGCCTTGCTGCTGGTGCGGGAAAAATTCCGACTACAGACGATGCTGGCGGCGGCCGTGTCGCTATGCGGCGTCGCCGTCATGGTGGGCGGCGGCTTTGGCAGCGGCCACCTGTTCGGCGACGGGCTGGCGCTTTTGATGACCACCGGCAGCGCGCTCTACATGATCATGGTGCGCGCCTTTCGCGACTCGCCCGTCGTCTGGGCCGGCGCGGTGTCGGCCTTCCTGCTCTTCGTCCTCGGCTGGTTCGTCACCGACCCGGTTGCCGTTTTGACCCGCGATATGGTGCTGCTTGCCACCTTCGGCTGCTCCTTCGCGCTGGCCTCGATCCTGTGGACCGAAGGTTCGCGGCTTATCCCCGCCGCCGAATCCGGCCTGCTCGGCTCGGCCGAAGTGCCGTTCGCCATCCTGTTCGCCTTGCTGTTCCTCGGCGAATTCCCACCGCTGGCCAGCATCGTCGGCGGCGCGATCGTGCTTTGCGCGGTTTTCGCGCACGCCGCACGCGACTGGTCGAGAGCCAAATCGACGCGTTCGTAAATTTTTTTCGCGGTCACGGAACCATCACCCGACTCAGGCATTGTTAGATCGACGGGTCACCCCCCAAGTCCCCCCAAAC
>NZ_RZSN01000194.1:0-9968 GCF_003997315.1 Mesorhizobium sp. M1A.F.Ca.IN.020.04.1.1 | reverse complement strand
GCAATGGATCGGCCTTGCCGCCCGCGATAGCCTGCGGCTCGAGGCCGGGCTCTGCCTGCATGGCCAGGATCTGACACCCGAGATCGATCCGGCGAGCGGCGGTTTGATGTGGGCGATCCCTAAGGAGCTCCGCGCTTCCGGTCACTTCATCGGCGCCGACGCGCTGCGCTCGATCCTCGAGCGCGGGCCGTCTCAGAAGCGGGTTGGCCTGAAGCCCGATGGTCGTCAGCCGGTGCGCGCCGGCGCCGCGCTTGTCGATGCCGACGGCAATGCGGCCGGCCACGTGACCTCGGGCGGCTTCGGCCCGTCGACGGGCCACCCGGTCGCCATGGGCTATGTCGACAATGCGCTGGCCAAGCCCGGCATCAGACTATTCGCCGACGTCCGCGCGACCAGGATCCCAATCGATGTCACTTCGCTGCCCTTCACGCCACATCGCTACCGCAAAGGATGATATTCCGATGGCAAATACCTATTTTACTGAGGATCATGAATGGCTGCGCGTCGAAGGCGGCGTCGCCACCATCGGCATCACCGACTATGCGCAGGAGCAGCTCGGCGATCTCGTCTTCGTCGAACTGCCGGAAATCGGCCGCAAGCTCGCGAAGGGCGACACTGCAGTAGTCGTCGAATCCGTCAAGGCGGCCTCTGACGTCTATGCGCCGGTCGACGGCGAGATCACCGAAGCCAACACAGCACTGTCGTCGGACCCTTCATTGGTCAATTCGGCGGCGACCGGCGATGGCTGGCTCTGGAAGATGAAGCTTTCCAACGCAAGCCAACTCGACAGCCTCATGGACGAGGCCGCCTACAAAGCCCATATCGGCTGATACCAGGATCTTGGAAATGACCGCAGCACCCATTCCTTTCTCGGCCCGTCACATCGGCCCCAGTGTCAACGATGTCAGGGCCATGCTCGCCACCATCGGCGTTCCGTCCGTCGAAACGCTGATCAGCCAGGCCGTGCCGAGATCGATCCGCCTCGACCTGCCGCTCAACCTGCCCACTCCGGCCAGCGAAGCCGAAGCACTGGCCGAATTGTCGGCGATGATGGTGAAGAACACGGTGCTGAAGAGCTTCATCGGCGCCGGTTATCACGGCGTCCATGTGCCGCCGGTCATCCAGCGCAACATGTTCGAGAACCCGGCCTGGTACACGGCCTACACGCCTTACCAAGCCGAGATCAGTCAGGGCCGGCTGGAGATGCTGTTCAATTTCCAGACCCTGGTTGCCGAGCTGACCGGCCTGCCGGTGGCGTCGGCATCGCTGCTCGACGAGGCCACCGCCGTTGCCGAAGCGGTCGGCATCGCACTGCGCCATCACCGCGACAAGCGCACCAAGGTGGCGCTTGCCGGCACGCCGCATCCGCAGACGCTCGATGTCGTGCGCACCCGCGCCGAACCGCTCGGCACCGAGGTCGACGGCGAGACCATCGACGACAACACCGCCGCCCTGCTCGTCTCCTGGCCGGACACTTTCGGCGTCTATGGCGACCACAAGGCGGCGATCGAGAAGGCCCGTGCCGCTGGCGCTCTGGTCGTCTTCATCGCCGACCCGCTCGCGCTTACGTTGACGGATGCGCCGGCCAAGCTCGGTGCCCACATCGCCGTCGGTCCGATGCAGCGCTTCGGCGTGCCGATGGGCTTTGGCGGCCCGCACGCGGCCTATTGCGCCGTCTCCGACAAGCTCACCCGTCTAATGCCCGGCCGCCTCGTCGGCCAGTCGACCGACAGCAAGGGCCGCCCGGGCTATCGCCTGGCGCTGCAGACGCGCGAGCAGCACATCCGCCGCGACAAGGCGACCTCCAATATCTGCACCGCGCAGGCGCTGCTCGCCAACATGGCGACGGCCTATGCGATCTGGCACGGTCCCGCCGGTTTGCAAGCGATCGCGGAGCGCGTCCACACTCTCGCCAACCGCCTTGCGGTGGGGCTGAAGACAGCGGGCGTGGCCGTTCTCGGAGCACATCGCTTCGACACTGTGACGGCGGAAGTGAAGGGCAAGGCAGCGGCAATAGCCGCCGCCGCCGAGAAGACTGGCCGGCTGCTGCGCGTCATCGATGCCGACCACGTCGGCATCGCCTTCGACGAGACCTCGACCGAAGCCGACCTCGAAGCGATCGCGGCGCTATTCGGCGCCAAGCCCGGCACGGTGGCAGCCGGCTCGATGCCCGGTAAGCGGCGCGGCAAGGAGTTCCTCACCCAGCCGGTTTTCCACGAGAACCACTCCGAGACCGAGATGATGCGCTTCCTGCGGCGGCTGGCCGACAAGGACCTCGCGCTGGACCGCGCCATGATCCCGCTCGGATCCTGCACCATGAAGCTCAACGCCGCCGCCGAGATGATGCCCGTGAGTTGGGTGAATGTCGCCAACCTGCATCCCTTCGCGCCGGCCAGCCATTCGGCCGGCTATCGGGCCATGGTCGGCGACCTGGAGGCTTGGCTGTCGGAGATCACCGGTTTCGACGCGGTCAGCCTGCAGCCCAATGCCGGCAGCCAGGGCGAATATGCCGGCCTGCTCGCCATCCGCGCCTATCACCGCGCGCGCGGCGAAGGCCACCGCACCGTGTGCCTTATCCCGTCCTCCGCGCATGGCACCAATCCGGCGAGCGCGGCGATGGCGGGAATGAGTGTCGTCGTCGTGCGCTGCGCCGAGGACGGCAGCATCGACATGGATGACATGCGGGCCAAGGCCAACGAGCATTCCAAGAACCTCGCGGCGCTGATGTTCACTTATCCCTCGACCCATGGCGTCTACGAGGAAGGCGCGCGCCATCTCTGCGCCCTGATCCACGAGCATGGCGGCCAGGTCTATTTCGACGGCGCCAACCTCAACGCCCTGGTCGGCCTCGCCCGCCCCGGCGATATCGGCGCCGACGTCTGCCACATGAATCTGCACAAGACCTTCTGCATCCCGCATGGCGGCGGTGGCCCGGGCGTCGGCCCGATCGGCGTCAGGGCGCATCTGAAACCCTATCTGCCGGGCCATGTCACGGAAGGTTCGGCGCATGCCGTCGCCGCCGCGCCCTTCGGCAGCGCTTCGATCCTGCCGATCACCTGGATGTATATCCGCATGATGGGCGGCTCCGGGCTGAAGCAGGCCACCGAGACGGCGATCGTTTCGGCCAACTATGTGGCGACGCGGCTCGCGCCGCATTTCCCCCTCCTCTACAAGGGCAGGAGCGATCGCATCGCCCATGAGTGCATTCTCGACACCCGCGTGCTCAAGGAGAGCGCCGGCATCAGCGTCGACGACATCGCCAAGCGCCTCATTGACTACGGCTTCCACGCCCCGACCATGTCGTTCCCGGTTGCCGGCACGCTGATGGTCGAGCCGACGGAATCCGAACCCAAGCGCGAACTCGACCGATTCTGCGAGGCGATGATTGCGATCGCCGGCGAGGCGGCGAAGGTGGCGAAGGGCGAATGGCCGCTGGACGACAACCCGCTGGTCAACGCCCCGCACACTGCCGCCGAGGCATTGGCAGGCGCATGGCCGCATCCATACTCGCGGATGGAAGCAGCCTACCCAGCGGATGACGTCGATCTGGCAGCAAAATACTGGCCGCCGGTTTCGCGCATCGACAATGTCGCCGGCGACCGCAACCTGGTCTGCTCCTGCCCGCCGCTGTCGGAATATCTCGGCGCCGCAGAGTAGACGGTCAGGGCAAGTTAGGCCGAGCGCAGGGCTGGCCCGCTATCGGGCTGGTCCTCCTGGCGTTGGGCGATCACGCGGTTTCGCCCGGCGCGCTTTGCGGCGTAGAGCGCGGCGTCCGCCTCAGCCAGCACCTCGTCCAGGGTCCGGCCATCGGGGGCGCCAAATCCCATGCCGCCGCTGACGCTGCTGCGCAACGGACCACGTTGAGTCGGAACGATTTCGGTGCCGAAAGCGACCCCGATCCTGCTTGCCATATCGTACGCCTTTTCCGGCGTCATGCGCGATAGGACGAGCGCGAACTCCTCACCGCCTAGCCGGAAGGCATCGACCCCGGCCCTGCCATATTTCTTGATCACCGCCGCGAAGCGGCAAAGCACCTGATCGCCGACGGGATGGCCGAAGACATCATTTGTGGTCTTGAAATGGTCGAGGTCGAACATCGCGATCGCCATGAACGGACCGAAGCTGCGACCGCCGTAAAGCTCGTTGAGCGCCCTGCGGTTCATCAGGCCGGTCAGCGGATCGGTCATCGTCGCGGCCTTGAGCTCGATCTGCGCCTGCAGATGGTGCAGCGAAAGCGTCAGCGCGCCGAAGCCGGTCATGCAGGCGACCGCGACGACGGAGTTCAACCGCTCCGCCCAGTTGTCGGGCGCGGCGCCTAGGACCCATTGCCCTTGCACCAGCAGCACCAGGCCGCACAGCGCGAAGGATATCCCGCAGGCGCCGCTGAGAAACGAAACGACGAGCAGTATTCGGCGGTCGTGATCGCCCTTCATCCAGAACATCGTTCCGATCGCGCCGAGCAGCGCCGTCACCGTCGAATAGGTGATCAGAAAGCCGACGCCATCGAAGCCGAAATAGGTGACGAGGGCGCAGGCCGCCATCGCTGCCAGCGCCGGCACGATGGCGCGGCGATAACTGCGGATGCCGAGATACTGCATCGCCGACAAACAGATGACGAGGAACCCCAGGCTGAGCAGGGCAAGCACCATCTGGCAGAGCCACGGGTTGGCGTCCTTGGTATAGCGCCAGAACAGGACGACATGGGCAACGAGCACGAGTATGCCGCAGGCGACCGTAAGCACGAAACGCGCCTGCGGCGCGGTGAGCCAGATCGCGAGCATCGTGACGCTGAGGCATGTGCCCGACAGCGCCGCCGCGAGCAGGAGCGAGCTGAAATCCAACATCTCTGAAGATCTGCCGTTGGGGAGACTCGTTGCTTCCTCAATGTAGGTTGTAGAGGCGTGGCGCAAACCCTTTTCGGCCGGTGTCCGCTGCTCGCTCGACAAAGGGTTTACAAAGCGTCGACATGTCCGCTGAAACTACGGCCCGGTTCCGCTGCGGGACGAGCCGGAAGCGGATCAGCTCTTGTCGAGCAGCGCTAGGTTGGCGTTGACCACGGTCTGGTCGGCGAGACCGGCCTTGGCTTCGAGCAGCAGCGCCCTTGCCTTCTTCTTGTTGCCGCGCAGGAGCTGGGAATAGCCCATATTGTTGACGATCTGCGGCTTGCGCCCGGCGACCCTCAGCAATTGCGCATAGGCGCGGTCGGCGAAGTCGAAGCGGCCGAGCTCGTCATAGGAGGCGGCAAGCCCCATCCAGGCTTCGGCATTGTCTGCCTTGAGCTCCACCGCTTTGCGGAAATGCTGTTCTGCGAGACCGAAATTCGCCTCCCGGAATTGCGCCTTGCCCTCCGTCAGGTCGGCGGCGCTGATATCCTTGGCCGTCGCCTGGATTGCGGTGGTCTTGGTCGTGTCGACGCTGCTGTTCGTAGTACAGCCGGTGATCATCAAGACGGCCGCCAATACCGCCGCTGCCGTGGAAAGTCTGTGACGCATGCCCTGCCCCGTCGCCCGATTTGCCGGGTCGTTCTTCAGCAAGGACCATACAGGAGAGCGATTAAGCTTCGGTGCCGAAATGCGCCTAAATTTCAGTTGCTTGCAAAGGATGCGTTAACCAGCACCGCCGGCCTCAGTGCGACGTCAGCCTTACCACGATCGGGATGATGGCGACCATCAGCACCACCGGCAGGATGCACACCGTCACCGGGACCGACATCTTGGCCGGCAAGGCATGCGCCTTCTCCTCGGCAAGCGACATGCGCTTGTGGCGCATTTCGTCGGAAAAGACACGCAGCGCTCCCGACAGGCTGGTGCCGAGCTCCTTGGACTGCTGCAGGAGCGTCGCGAAGGAGCGCACTTCGTCGAGGCTGAGGCGATCGGCGAGCGCCTTTAGTGCATCGTCGAGGCTGCGGCCGGCCCTCAACTCCAGCGACACCAGCTGCAGGTTTTGGCTGAGCGACGGATAGGTCCTGGCGAGTTCCTTCGAGACCCGCTCAATGCCGGCCTCCATGCTCATGCCCGCGTCGGAGCAGACGATCATCAAATCCATGAAGTCGGGAAAGCCATTGCGGTATTCGCGCATCTTTTCCCGCACCTTCTGCGTCAGCACCAGGCCGGGCAGGAAATAGCCAGCCGCTCCCGACAGGATGATGAAGGTCCAGCGGCTGGTCACGGTCGATTCGGCGCTGGCCGCCCAATGGTTGACCAGGAACGCCCCAAGCGCCATTCCGACCAGCGCGGCAAAACGGATCAGGAAGAACGTACCGACGGCGCGCGGCTCCATGTAACCGGCCTGGATGAGCTTCATGCGCAGTCGCGCGACATTCTCCGGATCGCTCTTGGCATAGAATTCCTGCGCCCGCCTCACCGCCTTCTCGCGCACGGCGTTCGCGTTTTTCCTGGGTGCCGGCTCGTGCTGCTCGATCGGCTGCGCCGCCTCGACCTTCAGCCGGCGCTTGACCTCGTTGCGGTCGCCCTGCGCGACGACCAGCGGCCAGGCCACCGCGCCGCCGCCCATCACCAGCAGCAGCACAGCCACCGGCATCAGCGATGTCGGCGCTAGCGAGGCAAGGAAGCGGATGACCTCGTCCATTTCAGAACCTGAAATTCGACATCTTGAACATGATGGTATTGCCGAGCAGGAGCCACAGGATCGAGCCGCCCAGCATGTACCAGGTCTTCGGTATCCCCCACACCTCGCGGTAGAATTGCGGCATCAGCACCATGATGGCGGTGAACAGAAGCACCGGCACGGCGGTCAGGATATAGGCCGACATGCGGCCTTCGGTCGAAATGGCGCGCACCTTGCGCCGCAGCTTGCCGCGCTCGCGGATGGTCGACGACAGGCCGTCGAGGATCTCGCGCAGATTGCCGCCGGAGCTGCTCTGGATCGAGACTGCGGTGACGAACAGCGGCAGGTCCTCATGGCCGACGCGATCGAACAGGTTGTTGAGCGCTGAAACCAGGTCCGAGCCATAAGTCACTTCGTCGGCCACGACGCCGAACTCGGTGCCGATCGGATCGGCCATCTCGCGCGCCACCATCGCGATCGCCACCGGCACCGGGTGGCCGGCCTTGAGGCCGCGCGTGATCAGCTCCAGCGCTTCCGGCAATTGCATGCCGAAGCGCTTAAGCCGGCGCTTGCGCAGAAAACGCATCGCCATAACCGGCAAGACCGGCACCAGCACAGGAAGCAGGACCAGCCCGAACAGCAAAGGCAGGCCGTACCAGACGGCGAAAAGCGCCAGAGTGAACGCTGTCCCCGACGTGATCGTGAGGAACTTGGGCATCGGCATGATCATGCCGGACTGCGTGCGCAAGGCGCGAAAGCGATCGAAAGAAAGGAGGGGCGTGCCCTCTTCCATGCCGCGCTCCTTGCGCAGCTGGATCAGCACCTGCTCCTGGCTGATCTTGTTCTCCGCCAGCTTCATGCGGCGATTGATCGCCGTGCGCTTGTCGCTGCGGCCGGCATAGAGCAGGTAGCAGCCTTCGGCGATCATGATGCCGGTGAGCGCCGCCGCCGCGTAGACGGCATAGATCGGGCTGAATCCCTCGAGCACCGGCTACTCCTGCGGCCGGCCGGGTTCGAAATACTTGCCCGGAAATTCGATGCCCATGTTGCGCAGGTCCTCGAGGAAGCGCGGTCGGATGCCCGTCGCCTCGAAATGGCCGACGATCTTGCCGTCCGCCTCCATGCCGGTGCGCACGAAGCGGAATATCTCCTGCATCTGGATGACGTCGCCTTCCATGCCCGTCACCTCGGCGACGCTGGTCACCTTGCGCTTGCCGTCGGACAGGCGCGTCAGCTGCACGATGATGTCGATGGCGCTCGCGATCTGGCTGCGGATCGACTGCACCGTCATCGGCATTCCGGTCATGCCGAGCATTTGTTCGAGGCGCGATATGGCGTCGCGCGGCGTGTTGGCGTGGATGGTCGCCATCGACCCTTCATGGCCGGTGTTCATCGCCTGCAGCATGTCGAAGGCCTCCTCGCCGCGGCACTCGCCAAGGATGACGCGGTCGGGCCGCATGCGCAGCGCGTTCTTGACCAGATCGCGCTGCTTCAGCTCGCCATGACCCTCGATGTTTGCCGGGCGCGTCTCCATGCGCGCGACATGCGGCTGCTGCAGCTGCAACTCGGCGGCGTCCTCGATGGTGATCAGGCGCTCGTCCTCGGGAATGAAGGCCGACAAGGCATTGAGCATCGTCGTCTTGCCGGTTCCGGTGCCGCCGGAGATGATCGTCGTCTTGCGCGCATGCACGGCCGCCGCCAGCACCTCGGCCATGTTCTGGGTGATTGCGCCGAACTCTACCAGTTTGTGCAGGCCGAGCTTGTTCTTGGAGAATTTGCGGATCGACACCAGCGGCCCGTCGACGCCGACCGGCCTGATCGCGGCGTTGAAACGCGAGCCGTCGAGCATGCGGGCGTCGACCATCGGCTGCGATTCATCGACGCGACGGCCGACGGCCGCGACGATTTTATTAATGATCCGAAGCAGATGCGCCTCGTCCTTGAACGGGATATGGACCTGCTGCAGCTTGCCTCGCTTTTCGACGAAGCAGTTCTGATGACCGTTGATCAGGATATCGTTGATCTCCGGATCCTTAAGCAGCGGCTCCAGCGGGCCGAGACCCACCATCTCGTCGACGATGTCGTCCACCAGCGCGTCGAGCTCGGCGGTGTTGATCGCCATCCGCTCCTGACGGGTCTTTTCCGAGACGAACTCATGCACCTGGCGGCGCATTTCGTCTTTGGGCAGCCGCTCCAGCGCGACGAGGTTGATTTCTTCGAGCAGCATGCGGTGGATGCGCACGCGCGCGTCGAGCACCTTGTTGGCGCTCTTTGCGGGTGCTGCTTCCGGCTTCGGCGGCGCCGGCTTGCGGGTCGTCGGAATGACCACGGCGTGATGCGCAACGGGCGCGGGTTCGGGCGCCCGCAGCGGACGGACATCGCGATTCTGCAGGTTGGAGAAGCGGCTGCTCATCCTGCTTTCCTCTTCAGGAGGCCCCTGCCGAGGCCGAACAGCGACTTCGATTTTGCCGTCGTTGCCACCGCCTCCTCGGGCAGGATGATTTTCTTCAGGTCATTGACGACATTGGCGTTCGGATCGATGTCGTGCAGCGGCACGCCGCGGTCGACGGCCTCGCGCACCAGCCGGTAGTTGTTGGAGATGCCGCCGACGAAGTGCTCGCCGAGGATATCCTGGACGTCGGCCTGCTTGATGCCGCTGTCGAACATCTTCTGCTCGAAACGGTTGACGATGACGTTCGGCTTCACTTCCTTGCCGGCCGTCTCGTAGATGGCCTGGATGAGACGCTGCGTGTGGCGCAGGCAAGGCACCGTCATCTCGGCCACGATATAGAGCTTGTTGGAGCCGAGCAGCACCGTCTCGGTCCACGGGAACCAGGTGCGCGGCATGTCGATGACGACATTGTCGAAATAGGCCGAGACGAGGTCGAGCATGCGCACCACGACATCGGTCTTGAACGAGCGCATTTCCGAAGGGCGCGTCGGCGCCGCCAGCACGCAGAGCCCGCTTGCATGCTTGGACAGCATGACGTCCAGCAGCTGCCGGTCGAGACGTTCGGGCTGGTTCTCGATTTCGGTGATGTCGAAGCGCGGTTCGAGGTCGAGATATTCGGCGCAGGCGCCTTGCTGGAAATTGAGGTCGACCACGCAGGTCGAGGCGCCGCGCGTCACCGAATGGTGCAGCTGGAAGGCGGTCTGCAGGGCAAGCGTGGTGGTGCCGACACCACCGGCGGCCGGCATGAAGGTGTAGATTTGCGATTCGGAGTTTTCCTCCCGCCCCGGCCCCTGCAGCGCGCGAATGACGGAACGCACCAGATCGGCGGTGGTGATCGGCTTCACCAGGAAGTCGGCGACCTGGAGCTGCACCAGGATGCGCACCGCCGCCGCATTGAATTCCTGCGTGACGACGACCACCGGGACGCGGCCTTCGATCCGGCGCATGA
>NZ_RZSN01000193.1:6951-10071 GCF_003997315.1 Mesorhizobium sp. M1A.F.Ca.IN.020.04.1.1 | reverse complement strand
AACCCAACCCTACCGAAGAACATCGATGACCGCCGCTGCGCCGCTCGCTCGCTACAGCGCTGTTGAGGGCGCGCTCGCGAGCGGCTTCGCTATCGCCGACCTACACCACGCGGTGGGACACGACCCCGATCTCATTTCGGCATCGACAAGTTAGGCCAGAGCGCACCTTGCAAGGCGCCATGCAGACCTGTCGGCGGGCGAACTGTTGGTGACGGGTCAGCTGCGAGCGAACGTCATCCACTGACGCACAGCGTGGACTGTCGCTTTTCAAATTAGGAAATCTCTGTAGCCACCATTCATGAGCGCGCGGCCACGCGAGACGGCCCGACGGATGCGGTCGCGCAGATGATCGCGAGGATCCGCCCAGTCGGCATGGACGCGCCGTTGACCGATGAGAACTTCGGCGAGCTCGCGATGTGGTGCTCCGGCGAGCGAACCGTCGAGCGCACGAAGAACGAAGGACAAACGGACGCCACGCTTTTCCGGCGCAAACAAGCGGGGGGGCAACTGTTGCCCTAGACTGAGAGCATTGAGGCACTCCAGTCCCCTCAGTCGATGCTTTAAAAGCACCGCGGGCCAGATGGCTTGAGTATGCAGGCAAACAGGGTGGAGGATATTCGCGCCCGAGACGGCGAGCTGCAGCGCGTGGTCCGCATTGCGAAGAAGAACATGCTGGCTCTTGTCGGGCGCCAGCAGGACGGTTGCACGACAGGGCAATGCCGAGAGTTCGAACGGCGGTGTCGGCGACGAGGCAGGCAACCGTTCCGCAATGACCGGCAGCACATGGACGCACCAGAGCGGACACCAGAATACGACCGAAGCCCGGCCACAAGACTCCGCGAAACAGAACACCCCAGCGTGACAGGTCGCCGACCGACGCGACCATATCGAGAAAGGGTTGGAGAGACCAAGTCTTGCAATGCTGGCGCGCAGCGGTCAGATCGCGCTGGAACGCCGGGTTGCGGCGTAAGAACTCCCAAGCCCACTCCCGCAGCGTCAGGCCAGCGGTGTAGTCGTATGATCTTTCATCCCGCCAATCTGCCTGATCCGCGCCAGTCAGGAGATTCATGACTGACACCCCCTGCCCGCGCCTGCGTGCGTCGAAACATTATGCCACTTCGCAAAGCACCGGCGAAGGCAGCAGACGTCGAAGGCACCTTTTTGTTGAAGCGTTCGGCATTGGCACTGGCGACGACACAAGATGTGCCCAAATTGCCACCAGACCGTCGAACGGGCACAGCGACGGCCAGCGCGACCAGGGCACGCCAAGGGAATTGATTCCGTAACGGTCATCGGCTCCTGCGTCGCGATCCAGACGTTCCTTGAAGGCGCAGTAGCGGGGCAGTGGATCGCACGCTGCTTGTCGGCAAGTTGTCGTAGCGGCGGCGCCATAGGCACGGTCATCGGAGGGTCTCCTGCGGCAAGTTTTCGCCATTGGAGGCCAATCTCCCCGCTATGGCAGCCTGTGCAGTTGCACAGGTGAAGCGGACCAATCAGGGGGAGCTATGGCGGAAACTGGGTGATGACGGTTTGAGGAGAGCGGCGTATCGAGGCGGGTGACGAAGCCTGCCAGTACCTCTCAAGGAGAGCGATACGCCATGAACGAGACTATCAACATTGTTTGCCTTCGTCAGCCCGACGAAATCGGTGATACCCTGACGGATGTACTTCGCAGCGGCGCGCGCAAATTGCTTGCGCAGGCGATCGAGATGGAAGCCGAGGCGTATGCTAAGGCGGTCGACTGCCTGACGAAGGATCAGAATGCGTCGCTGGCGTTCTACGATTTCCCCGCCGAACACTGGGATCATCTGCGAAGGTCCAATCCCATCGAAAGCGTCTTTGCGACCGTTCGCCACCGCACGGTGCGTACCAAGGGCTCGCTATCCTCGAAAACCGCCCAGCTGATGGTCTTCAAGCTGGTCATGGCCGCGGCCAGGACGTGGCGACGATTGAAAGGACAAAATCAGTTGCCGGAACTCATCGCAGGTGCCAGGTTCCTGGACGGAATCGAGGTCATCGAAAACGAAGCCGCAGAGCGCCGCTTGATCAGCCTCGTCACCCAAATTCCAGCATAGCTCCATCGGAACTGCCAGCCTTCCTTGCCGATCAGGCGCAGATCAGCGCTGACGATACCGAGGACGGCGACGGCGATCACCTCCAGGTCGCCGAGTAACGACCCTCAAAACACCGCACTGGGCCCGGCCGTCCCATCGGGCCTTTTCTGTTTCTGGACAAGGAGCAAACATATGTCCGCAAGCGACATTTACGAGAATGCCCCACCCGGGAAGCCTGATCAACTATGGTGATCGTGCCCCCAAACCGCTCGCCCGACAGGACCGTCTCATGAACGCCCTTCCCGCACGAGCCGCCGGCATTCCGGCTGGCTTCCTCGATCAGACCGCGTCCGACCGGACCAGCCGCGCCACCCGGATTCTGCATGCCGCCGACCAGATCACGCCCTTTCTCGAACGGGGTCGGCCGATCGACGCGAATGCAAGGGAGCGGGCTTTGCAAAGACCGGCAAGGCAGAATGGGATTCCTGGGAACTGGTCGAGGCCAGCCTGAACCGGTATCTTGTGCCTGCCCTCGGGAGTCGCTCTATCCACCATGTGACCGACACCGACATTGCTAACATCACCAAGAAGATCGTCGCCGGGGGTCACCCGCAAGCGGCTAACACGGCCTTCTGGTATATGCGGGCATTTTTCAACTGGTGTCGCAAACCGCCGCAACGGCTCACCGCGGTTTCCCCGCGAACGGATTGGAAAAGCCGGTACGGGCTGTGAGCCCGAACCGAGCGATATCGGCTATTCGTTCGGCCCCATCGTCAAGCTGCTCATGCTGACCGGACAGAGGCGTACGGAAGTTGCCGCGATGCGTTGGTCTGAACTCAGCCTTGAAGCCGGAACATGGGAACTATCGGGTGACCGCACGAAGAACGAAGAGCCTACGCTTATTCCGCTGTCCACACTGGCGGTGTCGGTCCCCCAGTCGTACCGAAGACCAATGACACGTTTGTTTTCCCTGCGAGGGGCAACGGCTTTGGAGAACTGGACCCTTCACGATCTGCGCAGGACGCTCGCGACAAATCTCGGCAGGCGGCAGGTATTGCCACACGTC
>NZ_RZSN01000193.1:0-6851 GCF_003997315.1 Mesorhizobium sp. M1A.F.Ca.IN.020.04.1.1 | reverse complement strand
GTACCGAAGACCAATGACACGTTTGTTTTCCCTGCGAGGGGCAACGGCTTTGGAGAACTGGACCCTTCACGATCTGCGCAGGACGCTCGCGACAAATCTCGGCAGGCGGCAGGTATTGCCACACGTCATCGAGCACATACTGAATCACAAGGCGGCGTCCCTGACAGACATAGGCGAAATCTACAATCTCTATACCTACGTCAAGGAGAAGCGCGAGGTGTTGCAGATGTGGTCAAATAACATCGAATGGATGATCAAGCAGGCGGCGGAAATGGACGCTCTGGCGGCGTAGCTACTGGCTTGGGCGGAAGATGCGGCGCAACAATCGTCAGAGCCTCATCGAATTGGAGATCATGCTTGACCAGCAAATGCGCGGCCAATGCTTCGATGGCCGACCAGTGATCGAGTACTAGCCGGGCCGTGCGATCTTCGATCCGCCCCCAATCGGGGCGGCGCGGCATCAGGAACCGCAACTCACCATAGATTCGCTTGGCATCCGCGTAGTCGCTGCTCCCCTCATTCTCGTCGGACGCATTCATCGCCATATCGAACGGGTCCAGATAGCCTTCGAATGCGGATTCTGCAAAAGGACCTGCCAGACAAGTAACTATCTCCCGGATCGCACCATCGCGTTCCAAATATCGATCCATATCGTCCTCGAAAATCGGCTTTCGCTTCGAGGTGAATCCTTGCGCTGAATAAAAACACTTGCTCATGACAACACCAAGGTAATCTCCGTCACCGGGGTGGGGGTAAATACTAACACTTGAGAAAGCAGGGAATTCACGGTCGTCGTCGAACATCTGACGCTTCAAAACGATGCCGGCCACCGCGTGCCCGGCTTCGTGGTGCGCCACAGACGGGAGAAGATATTGGGAGGCTACATTCATGCGGTGCGGCTCTCAGGTCTAGTTTGCTTTTGCGCATAGGACCGCAACCGTCGTGCCAACTGGGAAAATCGTTTCGGACAATGCGATCGCTCCGATAGCGTTGTGTCTCCTGTCTGACATTGTTGGGAAGTCGACACGCGCCCGTCGCAATGCGGTCGACCTTCCGCGCGAGTTGGGTGACCCGTGAAGGCGGCCGACCAGGACGATGTTGCGCTGATCGGCGACGAAGGCGCCGCCGGGCGAGATCGCGCATCAGGGGTTCGGTGGCCGGCGTGTCGGCGAAGTCGAAGTCGTCGATGTCCTTGGCCAGCGGCAACTTGGCGACGGCGAACTGGTATTTGATGGAGCGGGCCTGCTTCTCCGATATCTCGGCCTGCAAGAGATCACCGACAATCCTGGGCGGCTCGTGCCGTCGCTTGATGGCGACGCGCCCATGATCTCGTCATAGGCGCTGCGCATTCCGTAGAGCTTCAGCGCTCCCATCAGTTCCAGTACCTCGGTGCGTTCCATGGCTGTTTGTCCTCCTGAGACTGTCATAGCGGGCCCAGTCGGCGACCGCTCGTGAGCTAGCTTCAGCGCCTGGGGAATGGAAAGGATCGTGCCCGGCGCCGGATCGCGGCTGCGGGCCAGGATGTTGAGGATCACCGGCGCCGACGATGCGCCGTGCTCGATGGCTTCCTGACAGGCGGCCTCGACCGCGCTCAATCCGTCGGTCAGCCCGGACCAGCCGCGCCACCCGGATTCTGCATGCCGCCGACCAGATCACGCCCTTCCTCGAACGGGGTCGGCCGATCGGTGCGAGCGCTCTTCGTCCGATCATGACCCACGCCTTCGACGGCAGCGATGCGGAGGGATGCTGGGTCTGGAAAGTTGCCGCGATGCGTTGGTCTGAACTCAACCTTGAAGCCGGAACATGGGACCTATCGGCGGACCGCACGAAGAACGAAGAGCCTACGCTTATTCCGCTGTCCACACTGGCGGTGTCGGTCCCCCAGTCGGTACCGAAGACCAATGACACGTTTGTTTTCCCTGCGAGGGGCAACGGCTTTGGAGAACTGGACCCTTCACGATCTGCGCAGGACGCTCGCGACAAATCTCGGCAGGCGGCAGGTATTGCCACACGTCATCGAGCACATACTGAATCACAAGGCGGCGTCCCTGACAGACATAGGCGAAATCTACAATCTCTATACCTACGTCAAGGAGTAGCGCGAGGTGTTGCAGATGTAGTCAAATCACATCGAATGGATGATCAAGCAGGCGGCGGAAATGGACGCTCTGGCGGCGTAGCTACTGGCTTGGGCGGAAGATGCGGCGCAACAATCGTCAGAGCCTCATCGAATTGGAGATCATGCTTGACCAGCAAATGCGCGGCCAATGCTTCGATGGCCGACCAGTGATCGAGTACTAGCCGGGCCGTGCGATCTTCGATCCGCCCCCAATCGGGGCGGCGCGGCATCAGGAACCGCAACTCACCATAGATTCGCTTGGCATCCGCGTAGTCGCTGCTCCCCTCATTCTCGTCGGACGCATTCATCGCCATATCGAACGGGTCCAGATAGCCTTCGAATGCGGATTCTGCAAAAGGACCTGCCAGACAAGTAACTATCTCCCGGATCGCACCATCGCGTTCCAAATATCGATCCATATCGTCCTCGAAAATCGGCTTTCGCTTCGAGGTGAATCCTTGCGCTGAATAAAAACACTTGCTCATGACAACACCAAGGTAATCTCCGTCACCGGGGTGGGGGTAAATACTAACACTTGAGAAAGCAGGGAATTCACGGTCGTCGTCGAACATCTGACGCTTCAAAACGATGCCGGCCACCGCGTGCCCGGCTTCGTGGTGCGCCACAGACGGGAGAAGATATTGGGAGGCTACATTCATGCGGTGCGGCTCTCAGGTCTAGTTTGCTTTTGCGCATAGGACCGCAACCGTCGTGCCAACTGGGAAAATCGTTTCGGACAATGCGATCGCTCCGATAGCGTTGTGTCTCCTGTCTGACATTGTTGGGAAGTCGACACGCGCCCGTCGCAATGCGGTCGACCTTCCGCGCGAGTTGGGTGACCCGTGAAGGCGGCCGACCAGGACGATGTTGCGCTGATCGGCGCCGAAGGCGCCGCCGGGCGAGATCGCGCATCAGGGGTTCGGTGACCGGCGTGTCGGCGAAGTCGACGTCGTCGATGTCCTTGGCCAGCGGCAACTTGGCGACGGCGAACTGGTATTTGATGGAGCGGGCCTGCTTCTCCGATATCTCGGCCTGCAAGAGATCACCGACAATCCTGGGCGGCTCGTGCCGTCGCTTGATGGCAACGCGCCCATGATCTCGTCATAGGCGCTGCGCAATCCCGTAGAGCTTCAGCGCTCCCATCAGTTCCAGTACCTCGGTGCGTTCCATGGCTGTTTGTCCTCCTGAGACTGTCATAGCGGGCGCAGTCGGCGACCGGCTCGTGAGCTAGCTTCAGCGCCTGGGGAATGGAAAGGATCGTGCCCGGCGCCGGATCGCGGCTGCGGGCCAGGATGTTGAGGATCACCGCCGCCGACGATGCGCCGTGCTCGATGGCTTCCTGACAGGCGCTCTCGACCGCGCTCAATCCGTCGGTCAGGACGCAGGTGAGGATCGACACCATCTGCCGGTCGCCGTCATCGGCCGCCCCTAGCTTGCGGCGCACCTTCTCCATGGCTGATGGCAGAACCCATTCCCGGAAAGGCGCGCCGTTGCGCAGGCCGTCCGGTTTGCGGGCCAGCACCGGCACGTAGTGCCAGGGATCGTAGACGACCTCGTTGCGGCCGAAAGAGCGTGCGTGCTCGCCGACGACCGCGCCATCCTGGCGGATGACGATGCGGTCGGCATAAGCATGGATCTCGACCGGCCGACCGTCGGCGCTCGACAGCACCGAGTATTTGTTGTTGTCGAAGCGCACCGTGCAGGTCTTCGACACCGACGCGGGAATGCAATGGTAGCCGTCGAAGCGACCGGCATAGGGAATGAAGCTGGCGCGTTCTTCTTTGAATACGTCCCAGATCGTGCGCTCACCCTGTTCGGGATGCCGACGCGCCTTGGCATTAGGCAACGCATTTGTCGGCCAGCCAGCCGTTGAGATCCTCCAACGTCTTGAAGCGCAGCCTCGGTGTGAAGAAGCGCTCGCGCACCAGCCCGACCTGGTTCTCGACTTGCCCCTTCTCCCAGCCGGCCGCCGGTGTGCAGGCCTCCGGCTCGACAAGGTAATACCCGCACATCTGCGCAAAGCGGCGGTTGTAGCGGCGATCCCTGCCGATGAAGATCGCGTCCACCGCCGTCTTCATGTTGTCGTAGATGCCGCGCGTGCAGGCGCCACGGAAGAAGGCGAACGCCCGGTCATGCGCGTCGAACACCATCTCCTGCGTCTCGCGCGGATAGGCCCTCACGAAGAACATGCGGCTGTGAGAGCCGCATGTGCGCGACCTTCACTGTCACCGTCACGCCGTCGAGCAGGACGATCTCGTGACTCCAGTCGAACTGGTAGGCCTCGCCAGGTGCAAAACTCAACGGAATGTAGGCCTCGGCCACGGCGCTGCCGCGATCCGCCGCCCAGCTCTGAGCATGCCGCCACCCCGAACTGTAGCTGCCGTCATAGCCGAGGCCGCGAAGCTCCTCGAAAATACGGATCAGCGTCAGCCGCTCCCGCTGCGGCTTGGCCGCATTCGCCGACAGCAGCCGGTCCAGCGTGTCACGCCAAGCTCCCATGCGGGAATAGGGCTGGTGCTTGCGCTCGTAGCGGAACTCCGTCTCCTCAGAACGCAGGACCTTGCGCACCACCTTGCGCGAGATCTTCAGCTCACGGCAGATCGCTTTGATCGACTTCCCCTGGACCAGCGACAGCCGACATCTTTGCAATCGTCTCCAAAACCAACATCCAAAACACAAATGCCTCCGATCAAACCGGAGGCATCTTGATGACCCCATCGTTAAGGGGCCCCGTTTGGACGAAAATCACCCCTTAAACAGGGTCCTCATTCCACGAAAAATCAATGCACTACCTTCCAAAGCTGAGAGAGATCGCCACCGACCGCTTTGAAGGGGCTTTCGGCGGTCTCGTCAGCGAGGTTGTGGACATGAAGAAACATCAATCCACCGCATTGGGCCGAAGCATGCCACGGGCTCATGCCGCGGAGAGCGGGAAGATATTCTTGAAAGAAGCGGTCTCCGACATCAATACCGACAGGATCGGCAGCTTTCTCACGTCACTTGAGGTCGAGCGTGGCAGTTGCGACCCGCAATGCAAGGCTGGCGGCGATGCATACCTTTGCGCGGTCCCTGATCTCGGAGCACCCCGAATATATGGATACGCTGCAACTGGTGGTGACACTTCCCTTCAAGAGGGCGCGCGGGTGGCACCTGTCGAATATCTCGAAGGGCCCGGAAATCAAGAGCGTCCTGGCGCGTATCGACCGCCGCACGCCTTCTGGACAGCGGGATTACGCGCTGTTCTCGCTGATGTTCAATACGGATGCACGAGTTCAGGAAATCCTGAAACTTCGAATTTTGACCTTCGTCTGGTATCGCCCTGTCCCGCCGAGCAAAGGGGCTTTCTCAACGACCGCGGCACACCGCTGACCCGGTTCGGTGTTCGATACTTGCTGCGCAAACATTTTGATATGGCTGCGGGGGAAGGAACCACCCTGGCGGAAAAAAGCATCCATCACCGCTCTTTGCGGCACACGACGGCCATCCACCTTGTCAAGGCGGGTGTTGACATCGCCACCATCAGTCAATGGCTAGCCACTCGGGGCTGAACGTAACGTGCGCTACGCCCGGGCCGGTATCGATATGAAGCGGCAAGCGCTCGAACAAGTCTTTCCCGACGTGATGTCATCGGCAAAAGATCAGACAATCATCGCTATGATGGCGGGATGTTACGCTGGCTGCAGCGCTTGTAGACGCTCAGTTATGTGGAGTTGTATCGTGGGAAGTCGCGCGTCTGTGGGCTCTTGCGGTGTCAGCTCCACATCTCTCCGCAGTGCACGTTGTCGCTGTCGAAGAGCCGTCTGTTCATGACTTCGTGCTGGCACGGCAAGGATTGTCCATATTGTGGGCGTCTTGCGCTTGCCGAGCTTGTCCGAAGTCCAGCGCCGGATCAGGCGTGAACACTGTTGCGTAGTTCGTCAGCCAGAGCGCGGAGAACGTCGGCGCTCCCTTCCAGCGCCGTAAAAGCGTAGGGATTGAGGAACTGTCGGCCCCAGAACAGATTGCGATCTGTGCCGGATAGCGTAGCTTCCTCGCTGACACGCGGCCAATTCTTCGCAATGCATCGGAGCTGGCCTTCAACAATCGCAAGAGCTTCCGGCGCGCTGAGCAGGAAGTGATGCGCGGCTTCAAGGCAGGACGCGATCCGGCTCATGCGGTTATTGCCGCTGATGAGCATGGCCTGGCTGGCCTCCTGGCCACTGCGGGCCTGCGGACAAATATCGTAAGCAGGCGTGAGGGTGAGCTTAGCCCCGTCCCAGAATGCCGCATGGTTGCGGGCATGATCGTCGGTGTTGCCGCAAAGTATGTTGAAGACAATGCGGCTGAACAACTCGCGCAGAGTTTCCGACGGCGCGGTGAATCGGTGGCGAATGATCTCCGCCAAATCCTGGTAGCTGGCGTAACGCGCCATCATCTCATCGAGCGCGAGCATCGTCAGCGCTGAGACCATGGATTTGCGTTGCCAGCCGCCCGTGACCTTGATCCGGTCGAATCGCTCGATGAGCAACACGTCCTTGCCTGCGGCGCGAACGAGCGAGACGGATGCCGCTCTGATGCCGCACAAGGCGGCAAGCCGCATGGCTATGAATTCTCCTTTGACGACGCTGTAAAGGTCGGCAGACGAGGAAAATTTCGCGACATGCTTGATGGCGTCGTCCTCGATCAGCGCCTTTGGCCTTGCGCCGCAGGCAAGGACGTGTTGCTCATCGAGCGATTCGACCGGATCAAGGTC
>NZ_RZSN01000192.1:0-10303 GCF_003997315.1 Mesorhizobium sp. M1A.F.Ca.IN.020.04.1.1 | reverse complement strand
GAAGGGAGGGGAATAGGGGAATAGGGGAAAAAGGTACTGGCATCCGATGTGCGGAGTTCACGAAGTCTGATCTTCCCTACCTCCCTACTTCCCTATTTCCGTTCCGCAGGAAGGAACACCACCATGACGAGCCATTTGGACACCACCTTCCTGACCGCCTCGCAACTGGCGGCGGCGATCCGCGAGGAGAAGGTCGGCGCTGTCGAGGCGATGGAGGCGCAGCTTGCCCGCATCGCTGTCGTCAACCCGCTGCTCAACGCCATCGTCACCCTCGACGAGGAGGCGGCCCGCGCCGGAGCGCAGGCCGCGGATATGGCGGTCGCGCGCGGCGAGGCCGTCGGTCCGCTCAACGGTGTGCCGATCACGCTGAAGGACGGCCATGCCACAGCCGGCATGCGCACCACCGTCGGTTTGGAAGCCTTTGCCGATCATGTCCCGGCGACGGACAGCACGATTGCCGCGCGGCTGCGCAAGGCCGGCGCCCTCATCATCGGCAAGACCAACGTGCCGCCCAGGCTGCGCGACCTGCAGACCGACAATCCGATCTTCGGCCGCACCGTCAATCCGTGGGACGTTACCCGCACACCCGGCGGCTCCAGCGGCGGCGCGGCGGCCGCGGTCGCCGCCGGGCTGGTGCCGCTCGAGATCGGCAGCGATGCCGGCGGCTCGATCCGGATGCCGGCGCATCTGTGCGGCGTTTTTGGCTTCAAGCCGACGCAGGCGACGGTGCCGATCACCGGCAGCTACGCCGATCCGCCCGACCTGCCGCGCAGCTTCCGCCTGCTGTTCGACATCGGGCCTTTGGCCCGCGACGTCGACGATCTCATCCTGGCCCACCGCATCATCGCCGGGGCCGACGGTCTCGACACCGAAGTGCCGCCGGTGGCGACGGACGAGGCGCCGGAGCCGCCGCTGGGGACGCTCAGGGTTGCCTTCGCGCCCGAATTTCCCGGAGTGCCGACCGCGCTCGACATCGCCGACGCGATCGCAGGCTTCGCGGGCGCCATCGAGGTCGGCGGCGCGCGGGTAGGGCAGGCATTGCCGCAGCACGATTTCGCGGCCGAGCGGGCGCTGTTTTCCGATCTCATCACCTGGTATTCGCAGGTCTTCCGGCAGCCGCGCGAAACCTCGCCCTCGCTGGCCGCCTATCTCGAGGCGCTCAACCAGCGCGACGAATTCATCGCTGCCTGGGAGCGGTTCTTCGACGGGTGGGACGTGCTGGTCTGTCCGGCGATGATGTGCACGGCCTTCCGCCACCGCGAAATGGGTGCGCCGATCCCCGTCGACGGCATCGAGACGCCCTACTGGAGCGGGCTCAGCCACGCCTGCCGCTTCAACCTGACCGGGCATCCGGCCGCCGTCGTTCCAATCGGTGTCGACCGGGAGGGCCTGCCGATCGGCGCCCAGCTGGTCGGCCGCCGCCATTCGGACATGAAGCTGCTGGCCGTGGCGAAAGCGCTGGCGCGTCTCACCGACGGTTTCGTCAGGCCACCGGGATTGTGAGCGCGTGCAAACGGCGGGCTGCCTGAAAGACCAAGGGCCGCCGCCCCAGGCTCAAACATGCACGTCGCCGAACGACAGTTCGCCGTCGTCGGCGCGCATCAGGAAGGCGGCGGCAAGCATCCCGAGATAGAATACGACGACGCCACAGACCACCACGGCGCCGGGGATGGGACCGAGCGTCGCCACGCGAAAGGTGTCGAGCAGCGAGGCGCTGAAGCCGATCGGCGAGCCTTCGCGCTGCAGGCTGGGCGTGGTGATCTTCAAGACCCAGGCAAGCATCAAGATCGTATACATGAAGACGTAGTTTCGGCGCAGCCTCCGGACGAGCGCCGCGCGCTGCGAGATGAGGAAGCGCGGCGAGCGCAGGCCTTCGCCGAGGATGGCCAGCCAGTTGGAGGCGAAGTCCGGCTGCGGCGAAAAAATCTGCGCGAAGTAATAGCGCTCGAACTGACGCACCCGCGCCCGATAGACGTCGAAGAACCGGTAGCGCCGCGCTTCGATCCATAGAAGCAGCGTGATGAGCAGCATGGCGAAGAGCAGCACGCCGTGATGCGCCGAAGGCGTCGACAGCGACACGGACAGCATCGCCGCCACCACGGTGATTGCCCAATTGCTGGTGCGGTCGAGCCGGTCGCGCCAGCCCGCCATGCGCCCGATCTCCGCGCGGTGGAAATGCGACATGGTGGTTGCGAATTCGGAGGAAGTGAGCTTCAGCGCGAACGCATCGGAGCCCCTTGGCGGCGCCGCTGCTTCGGCTGGCTTTACGGTCTGGACCTGCGACATCCCCTTGCCACGTGCCTCCCGCCGTGGCCGGCCGTTGAGCCGGCCACACCCCATATAGCACAATGTGGGGCCGGCAGAAATGTTCCTGCTGACGCTCTCCGACGGAAGCTCTTATGCGCTCAGCCAGACCCGTTCGGCCACGCGATGATCGCTGAGCAGGAAGTTGGGGTTGGGAACGAAACCCCTTACCTCCTGGCGCGCCGCGTCGATCCAACTGGCGAAGGCCGGGATGATGGTCGGGCACTCGTCATGGATCATCTGCTGCAGCTCGAAATAGACCTCGCGGCGTTTTGCCGGATCGGCCAATGAGCGCGACTCCGTCAGCCTTCTGTCGAAGCTGTCGTTCTTCCAATGCGTTTCGTTCCACGGCGCGCCCGAGGCGTAGACGGAGGAAAACATCATGCTCGCCGATGGCCGCCCGGCCCAGAAGGAAGCCACCCATGGCTTCTTCAGCCACACGTCGCTCCAGTAGCCGTCATCGGGCTCGCGCTTGACATTGATGGTGATGCCGGCGGGCTTGGCCGATTGCGCGAAAAGCTCGGCCGTGTTGACCGCCTGCTCGAACGCCACGGGGGCGGCGTGCAGCTCGAGGGTAAGATCGCTCTTGCCGGCCTTCTTGAGGTGAAAACGGGCCCTGTCCGGATCGTAGCCGCGCTGCGCGATGTTCGGATTGAAGCTCGGATCGCCGGCAGCGATCGGATGGTCGTTGCCGACCCGTCCGAAGCCGGCCATCAGCAGCTTCACCATCTGCTCACGGTCGAGCGCGTGCTTCAGCGCCAGCACGACATCGGGGTTGTTGAACGGCTCCTTCGTGGCGTCCATCGGCAGCGAGAAATGCTGCTTGCCTTCGGTGACCAGCAGATAGGCGCGCGGGTCCTTCTTGAGCAGTGGAGCGATCTTGTAGTCGATGCCGTTGACGATGTGCACCGAGCCGCCTTGAAGAGCCGAGACGCGTGCCGCGGCGTCGTTGATCACGACCGTCTCGACCGTATCGACATGGCCGCGATCGCCGCGCCAGTAGGTCTCGTTGCGTGCGGCGGTGGCGTGCACGCCGGGCTGGAAGGCGGTGAGCTTGAACGGACCGGTGCCGATCGCTTTCGACCAGTCGGCGAAGCCTGCCGGCACCATGGCGAAATGCAGATCCGACAGCACATAATCCATGTCGGGATTTGCCGATTTGAGCAGAATCTCGACTTGCGTCGGCGAGATGGCCCGCACTTCCGCGACGTCGGCGACCAGCCCTTTGGCCTTCGACTTGGTCTTGTCGCCGATATGCAGGCCCAGCGAGTATTTGACGTCGTCGGCGTCGAACGTCTTGCCGTTGTGAAACTGCACGCCCGGCCTGAGATTGAGGATCCAGCGCTTGTTGCCGTCGCTGGCTTCCCAGCTTGCCGCGAGCTCCGGCGCCGGCTTGCCGTCATCGCCGATCTCCACCAGCGTGTTGTAGACCTGCCGCGAGACGTTGATGGAAAAAGTGCCGATCAGCTGCGTCGGGTCCAGCGTGTCGGCGGAGCTGCCGCCGTTGAGGCCAAGGCGCAGCGCGCCGCCCTTGCGCGGCGCCGCGGCAAGGCCGGTATGTGGAAACGCCGCCGTGGCGAAGGCAGCCGCAGCGGCCGTCTTGATGAAGCTGCGGCGGTTCATGCTGTCCAGGCTAGAGAAGACGCTTCTGTCGTTCATGTCATTCTCCCATTGGTTCAATAGGCGCCAAGGACTTCGTTGACCATCAGCGGCTGTGGCGGCAGGCGCCGGTCGAGAACCGCGCTCAGCGCGCGCGCCTGCGCGCCGAGTGCTCGCTCGGGAAACAGGTTCCAGCGCTCCCAGGGGTCTTCGCGAAGATCGAACAGCTCCCCCCAGGCCGGCTGGTTGGGATAGCGGGTGAACCGCCACTCCTTGGAGATGATCGACTGGTTGTAGAGGCAGGGGTCACGTCGCGGATGATATTCACCGAACAGGAAGTCGCGGACGTCGGCGACCCGGCCGTCGATCAGCGGCTTGAGATCGGTGCCGTCGGTCGCGGGCGCCGGCAGGCCGAGCAGCGATGCGATGGTCGCGAACAGGTCGAGGTGGCTGGTCAGCGCATCGAGGCTTGTTCCGGCGCGGATGCCTGGACCGCTAAGAACCAGCGGGACCTGCAGCAGTTGTCGGTAGGGTGGTGGCCCCTTGCGCAGCAGCCCGTGGTCGCCGAGCAACTCGCCATGATCGGCGGTAAACAGCACGAAGCTGTCGTCGAGCACGCCAACGTCGTCCAGTGCGACGAGCAGCCGCCCGACGGCATCGTCGATCATCTGGATCATGCCATGCGTGTGGGCGATTGCGATGGCCAGCGTTTCGTCGGAGATATCGTCGGTGCGCAGGAGGAAGCCCTGCTCGCGCGGCTGCTCGCCGGAGGCGATGTAGGGCACTTTTGTCGGATCGTCGCCTTCGCCGAGATAGGCCGGCATCCGCTCCAGCTCGCCCGCCCGGATAGTCGGCCTGGGCATCCGCTCCGGTCGGAACAGGTCGCAATAGGGCCGGGGCGGGGCGAAGGGGTGGTGCGGGTCCGGAAACGAGACGAACAAGCCGAACGGCTCTGCCTGCCTGCCCTTGTCCCCGATGAAGTCGATCGCCCGATCCGCGATCCAACTGGTGTAGTGCAACTCGGGCGGCACCGCGCTTTTCCAGACTTCGTTCAGATCCTGCGCCCGGCTGTCGGGACTGGCGTCGGGCTCGTAGAGGTCCACCACTTCGGGGTGGTTGCGCTTGAGCCAGGCGGCGTAGTGGCCGGCGCGAGTGGCTTCGTTGGCTTCGCCCATGACGAGGTCGACGGCATCGAAGCCGAAATAGGGACCGTGCCAGTCCTCGCAGCCCGGCCTTTCCCAATAGGCAAGCGATTCCGGCATGCCGCGTTCGACGGGCGCGAGCAGTGGCTGAAAGTGCAGCTTTCCGACGCCTTTTGTGGCGTATCCGGCAAGCGACAGCGCCTGCCACAGATTAGGGAGCCGATCGTCGAGCGCCACGCCGTTGCGCCACAATCCGTGATGGCGTGGATAGAGCCCTGTTGCCATGGTCGCTCGGCTTGGCGAGCAAATCTGGTTAGGCGTGAAATGCCGATGGAAGGTTGCGCCGCGCGCGGCGATGCGGTCGATGTTTGCGGTATGGGCGACGCGGTTGCCGGTGACCGAGAGCGCGTCGTAGCGCATCTGGTCGGCACAGATGAAGATGACATTGGCTCGCTTCACGACGGCTCCGTCCGTTTCTGCCAAGCTTGCAGCTAGGGCCCGAAACGCAGCGAAATCAAAGATCAAGATTTTGGTCCGGTATGTGCTAATCCTATACCGGGAGGAAGAGATGCGTTTTTCCGGGCTCAGCGTTCGTCAACTGGAGGCCTTCGAGGCAACGATGGTGGCCGGCTCCGTGTCGGGCGCGGCGGTCGCGCTCAACGTCTCGCAGCCGAGCGTCAGCCGGCTGCTGCAGGAGCTGGAGATCGATACCGGCCTCAGCCTGTTCGATCGCTCGCACGGTCGGCTCGTTCCGACTGAGCAGGGCCTGCTGTTCTACGGCGAGGTCGGCAAGACCTTTCATGGCGCGCGCAACCTGATCATGGCGGCGCAGGAGATCAGGGAACTAAAGCGCGGCGTCGTGCGCATCGGCACGCTGGCGGCGATGTCCTTCAACATCGTGCCGGAAGCGATCCAGCAGCTTCGGACGCGCTTTCCAGAGGCCAGGACCACCATCGCGGTGCGGAGCTCGACGGAGATCGTCTCCTCCGTCGCCTCGCGCCTGACCGACGTCGGCCTGGTGGACGCGGGCGTTTCCTTCCTGGATGCCAAATGCGTCGCCACTTTCGAGCGCAATAGCGTCTGTGTCATGGACCAGAGGCATCCGCTTGCCGAGAGCGAGCGCGTCCGGTTGGAGGATTTTTCCCGCTATCCGTTCGTGTCGCTGGGCGAGCTCTATTTCCGCCGCAGCCGCGACGGCGCGAGGCTGCTCGAAGTGACCGCGGCCAACACCGTCGCCGACATCTTCCAGTCATTCTTGGCTTGCGCGCTGGTCAGGGGCGGCCGCTCGCTGGCTGTGGTCGATCCGTTCACTGCGGGCTTCTATTCCGAGTTCGGACTGGCACTCAGGCCAATCGAGTTCGACATTCCGTTTCGCATCTCGATCATCGTCAATGATCGGTCGGCGACGGGGGCGGCGGCCGGCAAGGTCATCGAGGCGATGACCGATCTGATCGGCCGTTAATCATCATTGCCGGCCGCCGGTCATGGATGCTTCCTATCGCTGAGCGGCTGATATCGGAAACGGCACCACTTCGGCCTCGGGCCGGGCATAGAGGGCGGTCGCGACCGCCTCGATCACAAGGTCGAGCGCCGCAAGCGCCGTGCGGCTGGTCTCGTCGTCGCCGCGCAGATAGTGGCAGGCCCTGTCGAGGTGCAGGTGGGCGGCGGCAAAGTCGCTTTTCATTAGCTTCTCCTTATTGCCCCGCCGTGCAGCGACCATGCGTGAGTCGCTTTACCGACAAGCAAAGATCGGCGGCGGCATTTGAATCGAATTGTACGCGACGCCGAAGCTGCTTGAGAGAGGCGGCCGGCGCCGGAGTTGCCACTCTCTCGCGTTGTGAAGGAGATGTCCGGCAGGGTAGAGGAGGCGCTGTCCCGCCGGCATCCCAGCCCTTGCAGGCACCTCCATCACGGTTAAAAGTGGCCTGCTTTGGAGATAGGTTGAATCGACGTTGGTCCTCCACGGCGCCCCCTCCGTCCTGCCGGACATCGCCCCCACAACGGGAGAGAGTGGCAGTTCCACCGCCGTGCAACCGATGCATGTGCGAAACCGTTATGGCGAGGATAATCGAGGGGTGTGGCAATTGTCCTTCATGCCCAACCGGCGCCGGCCGGTTTCTCTCGCGCTTACCGCGGCGGCGCTTGCATCGATGCCGGCCGCCGCCTTCGCCGCCGAAAAAACCGGCATGTCGAGCGAAGGCATCTTCGTTCTCGAAGTCATCTTGCTGCTCGTCGTCGGCCGAGGCATCGGCGAATTGCTGGAGCGCCTCGGCCAGCCGGCGGTGATGGGACAGCTGATCGGCGGCATCCTGCTCGGGCCCTCGCTGCTCGGCTGGCTGTGGCCCGCGGCCGAGCGGCTGGTCTTTGCGGGCGATGCCGCGCAGAAGTCGATGATCAACGCCATCGCCCAGTTCGGCGTGCTGATGCTTCTGCTGCTGACCGGCATGGAAACGGACCTGAGGCTGGTGCGCCGCGTCGGCCGCGCCTGCTTTTCCATCTCCGCCACCGGCGTCGCCGTGCCTTTCGCGCTCGGCTTCGTGGCCGCGCAGTTCATGCCGGCCTCGCTGCTTGCCACCGGCAGCGAGCGCATCGTGTCCGGCCTGTTTCTGGGCACCGCGCTTTCGATCTCTTCGGTCAAGATCGTCGCCATGGTGGTGCGCGAGATGAACTTCATGCGCCGCGACCTCGGCCAAATCATCGTCTCCTCGGCCATCATCGAAGACACGATCGGCTGGGTGATCATCGCCATCACCATCGGCATCGCCACGCATGGTCGAATCGAGCTCGCCAGCCTCGCCTTCACGCTCGCAGGCGTCGCCGCCTTCATGGCCTTTTCCTTCACGCTCGGCCGCCGCATCGTCTTCGACGCCATCCGCTGGACCAACGACACCTTCCGCTCGGAATACGCGGTGGTCACCGTCATCCTCGCCATCATGGGCGGTTTGGCGCTGGTCACCGACTTGATCGGCGTGCATACGGTGCTTGGTGCCTTCGTCGCCGGCATATTGGTCGGCGAGTCGCCGATCCTGTCGCGTCACATCGAGGGGCAATTGCGCGGCGTGATCACGGCACTCTTCATGCCGGTCTTCTTCGGCGTCGCCGGTCTCTCGGCCGACCTGACAGTGCTCGTCGATCCCGAGCTTGCACTGCTCACCGTGGCGCTGGTGGCGATCGCCAGCCTCGGCAAGTTCGGGGGCGCCTTCATCGGCGCGGAGGCCGCGGGCATGAGCCGCAGCGAGGGCATCGCCGTCGGCTGCGGCATGAATGCGCGGGGCTCGACCGAGGTCATCGTCGCCTCGATCGGTCTGTCGATCGGCGTGATCTCGCACACGCTTTTCACCATGATCGTCACCATGGCCGTCATCACCACCTTGGCCATGCCGCCGACGCTGCGCTGGGCGCTGGGGCGGCTGCCGATGGGGGAGGCGGAGAAGAAAAGGCTGGAGCGCGAGGAGGTCGACCAGCGCGGCTTCATCACCAATCTGGAGCGGCTGCTGGTGGTGGTCGACGAGGGCGTCGTCGGCCGCTTCGCCGCCTACCTCGCCGGTGTCATCGGAGCCGGCAAGCCGACGACCGTGCTCCGTACAAGCGGCGAAAGCGAAGCCGACCCCGTCGAGGCGGCGCATCTGGACGAGATCGAGAAAGGCGCTGAGCAGGGCCGCGAGGCGGCGAAGGAAGCCGACGAGGAGCCCGCGCATGAAGCCCCCCTCACGCGCCGCCCGCATGACGCTCCGCTCTCCGCCGAGGCGGTCGCCAAGGAGGCGCGCAAGGGCTACGGCATGCTGCTCATCGGCCTCGGCCGAGCGGTGACCGCGAAGGGCGGCTTCTCGCGCCGGCTCAACGAGCTCGCGGGCGCCTTCGAGGGCCCGCTCTGCCTAGTGCTTAAGCCGGCCGGCGTCGGCCGGCAGATGCCGCGCCTTGGGCCGGGATCCGGCAGGATCCTGGTGCCGGTCAACGGCACGGCGAATGCGCGCCGCGGCGCGGAACTCGCGCTTGCCGTCGCCTCCGTCACCGGCGCGCCGGTCAAGGTCCTCTATGTCGCGCGTCCGGGTCGCGACGAACCGCGCGACACCGTCTCGCATCGCCGCAGGGAGGCTGTGCTGAAGGACATTGTCGCGCTTGCCGACCGTTATGGCGTCGAGATCGAGACTGCCATCCGCTCGAGGGCCGCCGCCGCCGATGCCATTGCCCGTCAGGCGGGCAGGAACGTGGCGCTGATCGTCATGGGCGTGGCGCGGCGGCCGGGCGAGGAACTCATCTTCGGCGAGACGACGAGCGGCGTGCTGCAGCGCTGCCCATGCCCGGTGATGCTGATCTCCGACGCGCGGCTGCGCCGCGACGACGAGGGCAGGGAGGCGCTGAGGTCAGGTACGGGCACGGGCTGAGGGCAGCTTCGGCCTGACGGTTCCAATGGCTGACGGCCGCACTTCACTTGCCTTCGAAAAAGCGATGGATCGCGGCGCCCAGCTTGCCGATGAGTTCGGCGTTGCGCGTGCTGCCAGCCCAGATCAGCGCATTGAGCCGCATGTCCTTGTTGAGGAAGTTCACCTTGCGGGATTCCAGCAGATATTGCGCGACTTCGAAGTGGCGTCCCTTGATCGCCTCGATGAGCGCGCTGTTGCGTCCCGTCTTGTCGGCGAGATTGACGTCGGCGCCATGCTCGACCAGCAGCTTGACGATATCGAGATGCCCGTTCCTTGCGGCTTCGATGAGCGGCGTCCTGCCGTAATAGTCGGCGCGGGCGTCGATATCGATCTGCGGATGCTTCAGCAGCGCCCGGATACAGGCGAGGTGACCCCTAGCCGCAGCCAGGCTCAATGGTGTGCTCTTCCATTTGTTTCTGCAGTTCACGTCGACCGCCGGGTGGCCGATCAAAGTTTCGAGCACGGCGGTGCGGCCGTTATGCGCCGCGAGGTGCAGGCTTGACCAGCCGTCTTCATCGGTCTGGTTGATATCCGCGCCCGCTGCGAGCTCCGCGCGCGAGGCTTCGGCATCGCCGCTCTCGGCCGCGACCAGCAGGCGGGACCAATTCCTTGCTTCTGCGGCTTCCACTGCAATATCCCCGACCACGGATGGCGCCGGCCCGGCCGGCATTCAGATGCAGCGTCTTTCTCTCGCGGAGAGTTTCACACTCGCCGTCGTCGGGCAATGGATTTCGCGTCGGCGGTGCGGGCAACTCGAGGGGAGATGCCGGCAGGGCAGTTCCGAGCGTGGATCGCCGGCGCCCCATGCGACGGAGAGGGGCGTCGGCGCTTGAC
>NZ_RZSN01000191.1:0-10448 GCF_003997315.1 Mesorhizobium sp. M1A.F.Ca.IN.020.04.1.1 | reverse complement strand
GATCGCATTGGCGCCCCGCGTGATCGCGCGCGCCATCCTGAAATTGGGAGAAACGGCATGACCGTTCATGACATGAAACACGCAGGCTCCGACAGCGCGCGCCTCGAAGCGGTGGGCGGGCGCCTGTCGCGCGTCGACGGCCCGGCCAAGATCACCGGCGCCGCGCGTTACGCGTTCGAACAGCACCTCGAAGGCCTGACCCATGCGGTACTGGTCGGCGCGACGATTGCCGCCGGCAAGGTCACCGGCATCGACACGCGCGCGGCGGAAACCGCGCCAGGCGTGCTCGCGGTGCTGACGCCCGACACCATCATGGACCTGAATTCGGCATCGGACTGGTTCGGCAGACAGCCGTCCGAAGAAACCTATTGCCCGCTCGTCCGCGAGGTCACCTTTTCCGGCCAGCACATTGCTGCCGTCGTGGCCGAGACCTTCGAGCAGGCCGTCGCCGCCGCGGCGCTGGTCAAGGTCAGCTATGACGAGACGCCGGCAGTCGTCGACCTGAGCGACGGCAGCGACGGTATTCCGGTCGACGCCATGACCAAGGAATGGGGCGACGCCGAGGCCGCCTTTGCCGAGGCACCGGTGCGCGTCTGCGCCGCCTACAACACGCCGCGCGAGTTCCAGGCGGCGATGGAGCCGCACGGGCTGATCGCGCGCTGGGAGGGCGACCAGCTCACCATCTGGGAACCGAGCCAGTGGCTCGACGGCATGGCGCGCACCTATGCCGAATGGTTCGGCGTGCCGTTCGAGAATGTGCGGCTGGTGTCGCCCTATATCGGCGGCGGCTTCGGCTCCAAGGCGCTGGCGCTCGCGCACAGCGCGGTGGCGGCGGCAGCGGCAAAGATGCTCGGACGCCCGGTGAAGCTGGTGCTCAACCGCCCGCAGAATTTCACCTCCTATGGCGGCCGCGCCGCGACGCGCCAGACAGTTGCGATCGGCGCCGACAAGGCGGGTCGCATCCAGTCGATCGTGCATCGCGGCGTCAACGAGACGGCGGTCGACGGCATGTGGGTCGAGCCGCTCGGCTCCGTCACCTCGATCATGTATGCGACGCCCAATTTCTCCTCGAAACAGAATGTGGTCAGGGTGAACACGGTGGTGCCGGGGGCGAAGCGCGCGCCGGGCGAGAACCCGAGCGCCTTCGGTATCGAATGCGCCATCGACGAGCTCGCCCATGAGCTCGGTATCGACCCGCTGGAGATGCGGCTGATCAATTATGCCGAGCAGGATTCCCACGCCAAGAAGGCGTGGTCGACAAGGCAGTTGCGCGAGGCCTTTGCCGCCGGCGCGGAAGCCTTCGGCTGGGCCAAGCGTTCGCGTGAGCCGCGCTCGATGCGCGACGGCCACCAGCTCATCGGCTGGGGCGTCGCGGCCGGCACCTATCCGGTTCGGCGCGCCTATGGCGAGGCTGTGGTGAAGCTCCTGGCCGACGGCTCGGTCGAGGTCGAAAGCTCCTCCATCGACATGGGCCAGGGCACCTACACGATCCTGGCGCAGACCGCGGCCGAGACGCTTGGCGTGCCGGTGGAGAAGGTGTCGGTGAGGCTGGGGGATTCCCATTTCGCCCGCGCCGGCGTCACCGGCGGCTCGCGGCTTGCCGGGGTCATGACCGGCGCCGTCTACAAGGCGGCGGGCCAGGCGCTGGACGAGCTGATCGGGCTGGCGCTCTCCGATCCGCGCTCGCCCTTCCATGGGCTGCAAGCGAACACGCTGCAAGTGAAGGGTGGCCGCATCGCCTCGCCGCGCGGTGACGGCCCGGAGTTCTCGATCGCCGAGCTGATGCGCGCCCTCGGTCGCGAAAAGATCGAGGCCAAGGGCGACACTGTCCCGGCCAGCTTCACGCCGGAGCAGCGCTACAACAACTACACTACCATCGCCATGGCGCTGCCACACACCGAGGGCGATTATTCCCGCCACTCCTGGTGCGCGCATTTCGTCGAGGTGCGCGTCGACGAGGATTTTGGAACGGTGCGCGTGTCGCGCGTCGTGTCGGCGCTCGATTCCGGCCGGCTCTACAACCCCAAGCTGGCGGAGAGCCAGTGGAAGGGCGGCATCATCATGGGTATCGGCCAGGCGCTGCTGGAAGAAGGCATCGTCGACCGCCGCCATGGCCGGATCGTCAACGGCAATCTCGCCGACTACATGCTGCCGACCAATGCCGACATCCCGGATATCCAGACGATCTCGGTCGGCATCCCCGACCCGCATTCCTCGGCGCTGGGCGGCAAGGGCGTCGGCGAGCTCGGCATCGTCGGCGTCGCTCCGGCGATTGCCAACGCGGTGTTCCACGCGACGGGGAAGCGGGTGCGGGACCTGCCGATTACGCTGGAGAAGTTGATTTAGCGCCGGCCTTGTCTCCCCCCTCGAGGGGGAGATGTCGCCGAAGGCGACAGAGGGGGTCGCCGCGCGTGGGGCGCCAACCTACAACCGTCGCAATAGGCCGAGTCCAGTCGGACCGACCCCCTCTGCCCTGCCGGGCATCTCCGCCTCGAGGGGGAGATCACTTGCCCTGGCTCTGGCCCTTCAAAAACTGGCTGAGCAGATCCATCGGCAGCGGGAAGACCACCGTCGATGAGCGCTCGCCGGCGATGTCGTGCAGGGCCTCGAAATAGCGCAGCTGCATGGCCTGCGGTTCGGCCGCCAGCATGCGGCCGGCCTCGACCAGCTTGGCCGCCGCCTGCTGCTCGCCGTCGGCGTTGATGACCTTGGCGCGCCGCAGCCGCTCGGCCTCTGCCTGCTTGGCGATGGCCCGGACCATGCTCTCATTCAGGTCGACATGCTTGATCTCGACATTGGAGACCTTGATGCCCCAGGCGTCGGTGCGCTGGTCGAGGATGTCCTGGATGTCGCTGTTGAGCTTGTCGCGCTCGGCCAGCATCTCGTCCAGCTCGTGCTTGCCGAGCACCGAGCGCAGCGTGGTCTGCGCCAGCTGGTTGGTGGCGGTCATGAAATCCTCGACCTGGATGATCGCCCGCTCGGCGTCGACGATGCGGAAATAGAGCACCGCGTTGACCTTGACCGAGACATTGTCGCGCGAGATGACGTCCTGCGGCGGCACGTCCTGCACCACAACGCGCAGGTCCACGCGCACCATCTGCTGGATGAAGGGAACGAGCAGGATGAGGCCGGGCCCCTTGACCCCGGTGAAGCGGCCGAGCGTGAAGACCACGCCCCGCTCATATTCCCTCAGGATGCGGATCGCCGCCGACAGGAACATGATCACCAGCAGCGCGAGGATCAGATAGGCGACATAGCCGAGCGTCATCGTTTTGCTCCGTCGTTTCCCGCTCCGTTGTGACCTGCACCACGCCGCCGCACCGTCAGCACGAGATCGCTGACGGCGGTCACCTCAGCACGATCTCCGGGCGCGATCGGCTCCTCGGCCTTGGCGCGCCAGCGCTCGCCGAGCGCCAGCACATGACCTTCTCCGCCTTCCCAGTCGAGAACGTTCACGGAAAGACCGTGCATGGCCCCGCCGCCGACGCGCGGCGGATTGCGGCGCGCCGCCCAAAGATAGCTGCCGGCCAGCAGCGCGAGGCCCAGCGTCAGCGCCGCGGCGGGGCCGATGACCGCCCACGATATGGCGAAGCCCGGCCCCTCGACCTTGAGCAGCATGGCCGCGCCGAGCAGGAAGGCGGCCGCGCCGCCGACACCCAGCACCACTGTCGGACTGAAAGCCTCGACGATGAGGAAGGCGACGCCGAGCAGCATCAGGGCGAGACCGGTATAGTTGATCGGCAAGAGATCGAGCGCGTAGAGGCCGAGTACGAGGCAGATGGCGCCAATGACGCCAGGCGCCACCGCACCTGGGCTCGTGACCTCGAAGACGATGCCGTAGAAGCCGATCAGCATCAGGAGGACGGCAACGTTCGGATCGGTGATGACCGCGAGAAGCCGGATGAACCAGCCGGGATCCAGGACCTCGACGGCCAGGCCCTTCGTCGCCAGCACCTCTTTCTTGCCGGCCACGTCGACGGTGCGGCCGTCGGCGAGCTGCAGCAGCTCCGCCGTGTCACGGGCGACGAAGTCGATGACATGTTGCTGCAGCGCCGCACCTGCCGAGAGGCTCGCCGCCTCGCGAACCGCCTTCTCGCCCCAGTCGCCATTGCGCCCGCGCAGTTCGGCGAGGGAGCGGATTAGCGCCACCGCGTCGTTGGTCGCCTTGGCCGTCATCGGGTCCCCGGCTGGCTTCCCGGTGTCCTTGTCGTCCTTCTCACCGCCGGGAAGCGAGGGCAGCCCGCCGATCTCGACCGGAGTCGCGGCGCCCAGATTGGTGCCGGGCGCCATCGCCGCGACATGGGTCGAGTAAAGGATATAGGTTCCGGCGCTCGCCGCATGACCGCCGGCGGGCGCGACATAGCCGATGACGGGAACGGGGGACGCCAGGATATCGGCGATCATCTCGCGCATCGACGTGACGAGGCCGCCGGGCGTGTCGAGCTGAAGGATGAGAGCCCCGGCGTTGCGCTCGGCCGCGGTCTTGAGCGCTTCCTTGAGCTGGCGCGAACTCGCCGGACCGATGGCGCCGTCAATCGCGATGCTCAAGGCCATCCTCTCCCCCGCGGTTTCGGCCGAGGAGAAGGGGAAAACCGCCGCGGCGGCCATGAAAGCCGCTGCCAGAAGGGCCACCCGCGCGAGTTTCACGCCTCAAAGCTCCTTGGGATTCAATATGGGGTTGTGCCGGGGCAAGTCCAATGACGGCAGCGGAGCGGGTAATTTCCCTCCTCACGATTCCACGGCAATTTCGACGTCGCCTCCAACGCTGGCTCCCTCGCCCGTACGTCATTGTCCCCATCGACGGCGCGAATGAACGCGTTCGCAACAATGGAGACGAGAATGACGACGATGGATCGTTTGCAGTACGAAACCGACCGCACAGGCTTCAACCTGTTCGGCTCTGCCCGCCGCGGTTTGCGGCTGGCCTATCACGCCATGCGGATGCGCAGCGATCGCGCCGCGCTGCGCGCCATGCCGGACTATTTGCTCAAGGACATGGGCATCAGCCGCTCGCAGATCGAGCACTACACGTCCACGCGCGCCGCGCTCGCCGCAGCCGGCAGGACGGACGCCTGAAGCGGATGAACGAGTGCATCGGCGGCCGGCCGCAAGGCTGGTGAAAACCCCGGCTCGCCGGGGTTTTCGCGTTCCGGCGCGAAGCATTGCCCGCATTGGAACCGGTCGCGGGCTGCCCGCCGAAATGAAACGGCCGATGCAATTTCCACGGTGGGCGTATCAGAAATTCCACGCTGCCATCCACTCTCGTTCAAACGCATCGGCGTCAGAAAGGAGCCGTCACGGCAACCAAGCCGCAAAGCAACCTTCGGAGTAGTCACATGCAACCCAACACCAAACCTGCCCGCGTTCCGCTCAACGGCGTCGACACACCGAACCTTCTGGCGACCATCAATTTCGTCGCCGGTCAGCCGGAGCTGGCGAAGTTCCAGTTCCGCGCCCACAACGAATGGATCGAAGGCACCCACAGCAAGAGCGTCATGCATGGCTTCCACGGTGCCGGCCAGGAGCAGAAGCACGAGAAGCCCTTCTATGCCGACAGCGACCATCCGGCGATCCTGTGCGGCGCCGACAACGCCCCGACCCCTGTCGAGTGGCTGCTGCATGGGCTGGCGAGCTGCCTGATGGCGGGGCTCGCCAACATCGCCGCCGCGCGCGGCATCAAGCTCACCAGCGTGAAGTGCTCGGTCGACGGCGACATCGACCTGCGCGGCATCCTCGGCATCTCGGACGAGGTCCGCAACGGCTTCCAGAACATCCAGGTGTCGTTCGAGGTCGAGGGCGACGCGCCGGCCGAGAAGCTCGAGCAGCTGGTCGAGCAGGCCCGCGCACGCTCGGCCGTGTTCGACGTGCTGACCAACGGCGTGCCGGTCACGGTCGGCATCAAGACCATCCAGTGACCTAAAGCGCGTCGCCCTGAAAACGGATTCAGGCGACGCGCTTTAGATCTTTGTTTTGACGCATGTCGTTGTTCCAGAACCGCTGCACACTTCTGGGCGACATGCGTTAGCTGAAGCGACGGTTCGGAGAAATCCGGACCGTCTCTCCCCAGGGCCTCGGAACAGAGCCATGAAACATGCTGACGTCGTCATCATCGGCGGCGGGCAGGCCGGGCTTGCGCTCAGCCATTGCCTTGGCCGCGCCGGAATCGACCATGTCGTGCTGGAGCGCGGCCGCATCGGCGAGCGCTGGCGCACGCAGAGCTGGCGATCGCTAAGGCTGTTGACGCCGAACTGGCTGAACGGCCTGCCCGGCTCGCCCTATGACGGCCCGGACCCCGACGGCTTCAGGACAAAGGACGTGTTCGTCCATGATCTCGAAACCTATGCAAGCCGCTGGCAGGTGCCGGTGGAATGCAACGTCGAGGTCACCTCCTGCAGGCGGACCGGCGGCGGCTTCGCGCTCGCCACCGGCGCCGGCGACTGGTTGGCCAGGGTCGTAGTGGTGGCGACGGGGCATTGCGACCGGCCGATGATGCCCTTTGTGTCGGAGACCAGAGGCGGACCGCTGAATATCCACGCTTCAGAATATCGTTCCCCTGGCGAGTTGCCGCCCGGCGGGGTGCTGATCGTCGGTGCCTCATCTTCCGGCGTGCAGATCGCCGACGAGCTCGCGCGCGCCGGCCGGCGTGTGATCCTGTCCGTCGGCAAGCATACGCGCCTGCCGAGACTGTGGCGCGGCAAGGACATCTTCTTCTGGCTCTGCCAGATGGGCGTGATGGCCCAGCCGCTCGACGGACTCGCCAACCCGGAGAGCGCCAGGCGGCAGCCCTCGCTGCAACTCGTCGGACGACCGGACAAGGCCGATGTCGACCTTGCCACGCTGCAGGCGCTCGGCGTCGAGCTCACCGGCCGCGTGCGCGGCATAGCCAACCGCGAGATCGCCTTTGCCGACGATCTTGCCGCGCAGATCGCGGCGGCGGACGCGAAGCAGGGGCGGCTGCTTGCCGAGATCGACCGCTTCGCCGGCGCCGCGCGGCCCGGCCGGCGCGAGCCGGTGCCGGTGCCCTCTGCGCGCCGCCAGCGGCTTTCGCTGTCGGAGGGGGCGACCGGCACGGTGATCTGGGCGACGGGCTATGCCCGCTCGTTCGACTGGCTGGAGCCGTCGGCGGTCGGGCCGGATGGCGAGCTGGCGCACCGCGGCGGGATCACCAGCGTTCCCGGACTCTACGCGCTCGGCTTCCGCTTCCTGCGCAAGCGCGATTCCAACTTCATCGGCGGCGCCGGCGTCGACGCGCAAGCGATCGCCGCCGAGGTCTCCATCTATCTCGACCGCAAAGGTCGCCAAGCCGCCTGAGAGGCCGCCGTGAGGACACCGGAGATGCCAACGACCGCGATTTCCCTGCCGCCCACGCCCAAGCGCGCCCATTACGACGCCATCATCGTCGGTGCGCGCTGCGCCGGGGCCTCGACGGCGCTGCTGCTTGCCCGCGCCGGCCTGACGGTGCTGGCGATCGAGCGCCGGCCCTACGGCTCAGACACGCTGTCGACGCACGCGCTGATGCGGCCCGCCGTGCTGCAGCTGTCGCGCTGGGGCCTGCTCAAACCGCTCCTCAGGGCCGGCACGCCGCTGATCGAGACAACGACGTTCCACTATGGCGACGAGGAGATCACCATTCTGCTCAATGCCGGGCCCGATCTTCCCGGGCTGATCGCGCCTAGGCGCACCGTGCTCGACCGCATGCTCGTCGATGCCGCGCGCAAGGCCGGCGCCGAGTTCCTGCACGACGTGGCGGTCGGCGACCTCTTTGCCGACACGCGCGGACGCGTGCGCGGCGTCGAGATCCGCGGCGCCGGCCGCGCGGCCTTACGTTTAAGCGCCGACATCGTGATCGGCGCCGACGGCATCGGCTCCACGGTGGCGAAATGCTGCGACGCGCAAGTGCTCAGAAGAGGCACGGTCTCGGCTGCCCATGTTTATGGCTACGCGCCGGTCGAACCCGGCGCCGGCTATCACTGGTATTTCCGCGACGGCATCGCCGGCTCCCTCATTCCGACCAATGCCGGGCTGGCCTGCATCGTCGCTTCGGTGCCGACCAAGCTGTTCGACGAGCGCTTCCGCCTTGATCATTTCCGCGCCCGCATGGAGGTGCTCGAGGCGCTTTCGCCGGCACTGGCCGAACAGGCGAGCCGGGCGCCCGACGATGCCCGCCTGCAGGCTTTCCGCGGCGTGCCGGGCTACATCCGCCACGCTCACGGACCAGGCTGGGCGCTGGTCGGCGATGCCGGCTTCTTCCGCGACCCGCTCACCTCGCACGGCATTGCCGACGCGCTGCGCGATGCCGAGGGCTTGGCGCGGGCGATCCTGGACGGATCGGAGGCAGCCTTCGCGACCTGGCAGCAGGAGCGCGATCTCTTCGCCCATCAGATCCTCGACACCACTGACGCCATTGCCGGCTTCGACTGGTCGCTGGCCGATATCGGCGAGCGGCATCGCCGCTTCAGCGCGGTGATGAAGGCCGAGGTTCGGGCGCTCGCCGCACACGCGATCCCGGTCCGCCGCGCCGTGCCCGCCATGAGCGGGCTGGCGACTTATCGAGAGCCGGCAAACAAGGACGAACCGCAGGCAATGGCGGGCTCGAGCCTCTATCGCAACCGAACGGGAGTAAGACCATGACCGTACATTTGATGAAGGACGGGTGGATAGGCGTCATCAAGGGGCGGCCGCAGGTCGGCGCCGTCGCCGAGCGTTCGCGGCGCACGCAACCGCAGGATATCGACGCCTTCGCGGAGATGACCGGCGACCGCAATCCGCTGCATTACGACAAGGCGTTGGCCGAGGCCTCGGTGTTCGGCAAGCTCATCGTGCAGGGCGGCGTCACCTCCGGCATCCTGAACGCGGTGGTCGCGGAGGACCTTCCCGGGCCCGGCTCGGTGTTCCTCGAAGTCTCCTGGAAATTCGTCAAGGCGGTCGGTGTCGGCGAACTGATCACCGGCCGCGTCGAGGTCAAGGACGTGCGCGCCGACAAGCCGATCACGAAATTGGAGACCTCGGTGCGCAACGAGGCCGGCGAGCTTTGTCTCACCGGCACCGCGACGGTGTTCACCGTGCCGCTCGCCGGGGGCGAGGCGGACAAATGATCGCCGGCAACGGTTCGGCCCGGCTTTCGGTTCCCGAGCCGGGCCGATAGCCGTCAATAGTCGGTGTCGCTTTCGACGGTGACCGGACGACGGTGGTAGCGGTGATGACGCTCGACTGAGCTCGTGACGACGACGGCGTCCGAGCGGTGATGGCGATGCCAGGCGCGGCGGCCGTTGTCATAGAATGCGACGGTGCCGTGATGGCGGTGATGAAGGCGGTGGCCTTCCTCATTGATGACGATGGCGGGACGGTGATGGTAATGGTGCCTGTGATGCGTCGTGATGACCACATCGGCCTCGGCGGCGGATGCGACGGCGGGTGCCGCGACGCAAAGCGCCAACGCTGCGAGAAGCACTGTTTTCATTGCAATATTCCTGGTTGGTGGAGCGTCCCTTCGCCGGATAAACCCCTGCCGGGCTGTTTGGTTCCGGCCTGGATCGGGCTGCCCGGCAGCAACGCAGCGAAGGTCATTTCGGGCGTTCGCGCCGCAGCGCAACATATCTGAGGTAAGTGCCCGCCGCGGCGTCGCAGGCGCGTCGCGACGGTCCGTTCGCGATCAACATGGCCTTGGCAAGCTTGTCGGAGAGCCCGTATTTGCTGGCGAAGGACGCTGTTTCATAGGGCTGGTCTTCCAGATCGTCCGCGAGTCCGTCGGTCATATATAGCCTCCCGATGCAATGGCGCGTCAGAAATGCGGAAGCATGACTTAGGTTGCGGCGGTCGATCCTCTTCTTTGCTTTCCGGACTTCAATCCGACGGCGCTTCGGACGGTTGGCCGATGAGTGGAACGAACGCTCTTGGTCGCCGTTTGCCGGCAAGCAATTCGCCGATGGGAGGATAAATGGAAGACCCTACCAACAGTGTCCTGGAGGCTCGCTGGCTGCTTGCCGTGCCGGCCTCGATGGTCCTCACCGTGCTGATAGCCGGGTTCCTGCTTTCATAGCGTCGCCCATGAATCGGCTCCTCTTCATCGTCGCCGATTTTCTGTCTAGGCCGCCCGGCTTCTATGCGATGGTTATCGCGATGGTTGCGTGCACCTTGCTCGTACCCTTCGGACTTACCAACACGGTGACCTATGCCCTGTCGGCAGCGGCCATCATCATCACGGGGATCGTGCTTATCCAGGGGTACCGGGACACGGCGGCCATCCACGCCAAACTCGACGAGATCGTGATCGCGCTGCGGCAGACACGCAATGACGTGGTTGGGCTCGAGCATGCGGACACGCAAGAGATCAAGTCGAAGCTGGTCGAGCTGGAGCGCGAAGCGGAAGCCGGCTCGGCCGAGGCGGCATCGCAGAACGAGACGAATGAGGCCGGTGCCGCAGCGGGCGGGGGGCGTTGGGGTAGCTG